>WFUL01000068.1 GCA_015484985.1 Anaerolineales bacterium
GCACGAACCGTGCCGAAGCACCCACGCAGCCCGTCCCCCGAAAGCGCCCCTTCCTCCGCCCCTTCCGTGGCCGCGGTGGTGCTGGCCGCGGGCCGCTCCCGACGCATGGGCCGGTGCAAACTCACCCTCCCCTGGGGGAACACCACCGTCATCGGCCAGGTGGTGGCGACCCTCGCCCAGGCCGGAGCCGCGCCCGTGCTGGTGGTCACCGCGCCTCCCTGGCACCACGAGGTACTGCGCGCCCTGACAGGCACCCCGGCTCAAGTCACCGTCTACCACCCTCAAGACCCCGAGGCCATGCTCCTCACCGTGCAATGGGGCCTGCGGCACCTTCCGGAGACGACCGCGGCCGCGTTCATCGCCTTAGGGGACCAACCCCACATTCCCCTTCATGTCCCCCAAACCCTCCTGGCCACGTATCAGGCCACGGGCGCGACCATCGTGGTGCCCACCCATCAGGGCCGAAAGGGACATCCCTGGCTGGTGGACCGCCGCCTGTGGCCCGAATTGCTGCGCCTGCCCCCGAGCGCGACGTTGCGGGATTTCCTCCGTCACCACCAGGAGCACATCCGTTCCGTTCCCGTGGCCACGCCGGCCATCCGCTGGGACATGGATAACCCGCAAGATTACCGTCGACTTCGGGAGTGGTGGGAGTACAATCAAAACCGCATCTCACGCACCATCCCCGGAAAACGGGAGGAATGACATGCCCCGACGAGCCTGGCTTTACGTCCCCGGTGACCAAGAACGAAAAATCGTGAAAGCCGCGGGCCTGGACACCGATGTGGTGTGTCTGGACCTGGAGGACGCGGTCGCGCCCGACCGGAAGGAGGACGCGCGAGCCCTGGTGGCCCGCATGGTCCAGGAGCTGGATTTTACGGGCGAAGTCTGGGTGCGGGTAAACCCCCCCGACAGCCCCTGGGGCGAAGAGGACATCACCCATGTGCTCACCGCCGCGCCCCGCCTTCGCGGGATTCTGCTCCCCAAGGTGGGCGCGGCCTGGGTGGTCCATTGGGCGGCCCGTCATCTGCAACGGGCCGAGGAGGAGCACGGTCTCCCCACCGGACGCTTGCTCCTGGCCGTGCTCATCGAGACGGCCGCGGGCGTGGTGCGCCTGCCGGACATCCTCCAGGCTTCCCCGCGCGTCGCGGTGGCCATCTTCGGCGCGGAGGACCTGGCCGCGGACCTCGGGGCCATCCGAACGCCCGAGGGCCGGGAAATCGCCTGGGCCCGAAGCCAGATGCTTTTGACCGTCAAGGCCTTCCGCCGTCAGGCCATCGATATGGTGTACATCGCCTACAAGGACCTGGCAGGCCTGGAACGGGAAGCTCGAGAGGCCGCGCAAATGGGCTTCGACGGCAAACAGGTCATCCACCCGGCCCAGGTGCCCGTGGTGCAGGCCGCGTTCACCCCGCAGGAAGAGCGCATCACCTGGGCCCGCAAGGTGTGGACGACCTATCAGGAAGCCCAACGGGAAGGGCGGGGGGTATTCGTGGTGGACGGCAAGATGATTGACCCGCCCCTCATCCAGCAAGCCCGGAACATCCTGGAACGGGCAGGCCTGTTGTCCGAGGGCGAGGCATGACCCGTTCCCTCTCCCGGCGTTACCTGCTCTTCACCGTGTTCGTCTCCGGCTGGGTGGTGCTGACGGTGGAAATTGCCGCGGCCCGGCTGTTGGGCGCCTTTTTCGGCACCGGGAACCTGGTCTGGGCCACGATTATCGGTCTCATTCTGGTTTACCTCACCGTGGGCTACTACCTGGGGGGCGCTTTGGCCGATCGATGGCCTTACCCCCGGGTCTGGTTTTCCATCCTGGCCTGGGCCGGTCTGGGGGTGGCCTTGCTTCCCCTGGTCTCCCGACCGGTTTTGGTCCCCATTGCGGACGCCTTCGAGACCCTGAAGGGCGGCCTGCTCCTGGGGGCCTTCCTGGCCGTGGTCATCCTCTTCGCCGTCCCGGTAACCCTGCTGGGCATCATCACCCCCTTTGCCTTACGGCTGGACCTGCGCCATCCCGACGAAGCCGGCCGGGTTGGGGGGCGGTTATATGCCGTTTCTACCCTGGGTTCCCTTCTGGGCACCTTTGCGCCCGTGTTGGTGTGGATTCCCTGGTTGGGTACCCGACGTACCCTGGTGCTCCATGGCGCGCTGCTGGTACTGGTGGCCCTGGAGGGCCTTCGGCGCACAGAAGGTCCACGGGCCGCGTTGCGCCTGGCCTGGATGCTCCTCCCCCTGGTGGGTCTGTGGGTCTGGGCCGCTCGCGCGCCCCTCAAACCCCTTCCCGGTTTACTCTACGAAACCGAATCCACCTACAACTACATCTACGTGGTCCAGCAAGGTGAAATGCGACTGCTCTACTTGAACGAGGGCCTGGGCGTCCACTCCGTCTACCATCCCCGGCAGGTCGTCTTTCAGGGGACCTGGATGCACTTTCTCCCCGCTCCCTTCTTGAATCCCCCGCCCTTTGGCCCGAAAAACGTGCGCCGTGTGGCCGTCATCGGGCTGGCGGGGGGCACCGTGGCTCGACAGGCCGCAGCGGCCTTTCCTGGCGTCAGGATCGACGGCTTTGAAATCGACCCCGCCATCGTGGACGTGGCCCGACGTTACTTCGCGCTGGACGACATCCCCAACCTCCAGGTGTGGACGGTCGATGGGCGGGTGGGCATCCGACGTCAGCCGGGTCCCTATGACCTCATCGTGGTGGACGCGTACCGGCCGCCGGACATCCCCTGGCACCTGACCACGGTAGAGTTCTTCACTCTGCTCTACCAGAGGCTCTCCCCCCAGGGCGCCATTTCCGTCAACGTGGGTCGCACGCCAACGGACCGCCGTCTGGTGGACGCCTTAGCCACCACTTTACGCCAGGTGTTTCCCGTGGTCTACGGTGTGGACATTCCCAACACCCTGAACACCATCCTGTACGCGGCCAAAAATCCCCAGGCCCATCCCCGCTATCTGGCCAAACAGGCGGCCCGGTTGACAGCGTCAGGCGCTTCCCCCATCCTGGTGGCCGCGGTCACCAGCGCGTCCCAGCACCCTTCACCGTCCTTTGGCTCGGGATGGGTGCTCACCGATGACCGGGCGGCCATTGAGTACCTGACGAACCTGCTGGTGGTACGCTACGCCTGGGAAAGCGGCATCCAGTCCATCACATCTCCGGAGGTAGAGTCCCCATGAGCGCTTCCCATCCTCCTCGTGGTTTGGGTCTCTTGCACCTGGCCACCCTATTGGTCCCGGTGGCCCTGGTATTGACCGCGGTTCGCATCTTGCTCACTCCTGCCTATTTGCAACTGGCCTATCGGCTCCCGGGTTTTCCGCAAGACCCCTATGGCATGACCTTTCAGGACCGCCTTTACTGGGCGGAAAAGGCCCGTCAGTACCTCTTGCGTCCCGTGGACATCGATTTTCTGGCCGAATTGCGCTTTGACGATGGAACCCCGGTGTTCAACGTCCGGGAGCTGTCCCACATGGAGGACGTGAAGCGGGTGGTCCAGGGGTCCCTGCGAACGTGGTACGCGGCCCTGGTGGGGCTGGCCCTCTTGGGGCTTTGGGCGCGGCGTCGCGGTCGGTGGTCGGTCTTTCGCCGGGCTCTCCACCGGGGCGGATGGCTCACCCTCATTCTTATGGGCCTGATGGCCCTGGCCGTCGTCACGGCCTTTGGGGTGTTCTTCGTGGCCTTCCATCAGGTCTTTTTTGAGCCCGGAACCTGGGTCTTTGACTATCGAGACACCCTCATCCGGCTCTTCCCGGAGCGCTTCTGGCAGGACGTCTTCCTTATCGGCGCTCTACTCACGGTGGTCATGGCCCTCGTGCTCCTGTATTTCACCCGAGCGGAGAGGGAAAGATAAGGAGGGCAGCGGCGGCAAAGCCGCCGCTGCCCTCCTTATCTTTTTCCCTTCGGGTCCTGGGCCCGATTAGGGCTACGCGAGATATGCAAAAATGGTTCCTGTCGTGAATCTCGTAAGATATGGATATGCGACAGCCCCCAAAGAGGGTGGCAGGGAAAGGAAGACCGAGTATAATGAGGAGGCAGTGGGCTTAGGATTTCGCCCAAAGGCATACCTCCTTGCGAAAAGAGACCACCGGCGGATTGCAACACCAAGTCACAGTATTGTAGCTGGAGGAGAACCATGGCGACGCTCATGGAACGGCTGGAGCGGGCGCAGGAGCAATTTGAAAGTCTCTGGAGGTATCTTTGACTTGGAAGGAAAGAGGCGAGAACTCCAGGAACTGGAAGCCCAATCGCAACACGCGGACCTGTGGAACGACCCCGAAAAGGCCCGCCAAGTCATGCAGCGATTGACGGCCCTGCGGGAGGAGGTGCAAGGTTGGGAAACCCTGGGCCAGCGTCTTCGGGATACACGCGAACTGGCCGAACTGCACGACCCGGACCTGGAGGAAGAGTTAGAGGCCGAGGTGGCGGCCATTGAACAGGAACTTCGTCGTCGCGAGCTCCAGACCCTTCTATCGGGGCCTTATGACCGGCATCCCGCGCTCCTCAGTATCCACGCCGGCGCCGGCGGCACCGATGCCCACGACTGGGCGGAGATGCTGCTGCGCATGTACCTGCGCTGGGCCGAGAAGCGAGGATTCGAGACGGAGATCCTGGATTATCAACCTGGGGAAGAAGCGGGCATCAAAAGCGTCACCGTGGCCGTCAATGGTCCTTATGCTTACGGCCATCTCAAGGCCGAAAAAGGGGTCCACCGCCTGGTACGCATCTCGCCCTTCGATGCCTCTCGCCGCCGTCATACCTCCTTCGCCCTGGTGGAAGTCCTTCCTCAAGTAGAAGAGGATGTGGATGTCACCATTCATCCTAACGAGTTGCGCATCGAGACCTTCCGGGCCTCGTCGGCGGGCGGCCAGCACGTCCAGAAGAACGCCACCGCGGTGCGCATCACCCACATCCCCACAGGCATCGTCGTCCAGTGCCAGAACGAGCGCTCCCTCACTCAGAACAAGAAGAACGCCCTCCGGGTCCTCAAGGCTCGGTTGCTGGAACGAAAACGCCAGGAACAGGCCAAGAAGATGGCCGAGCTCAAAGGAGCGTATCAAAAGGCAGAGTGGGGTAACCAGATTCGCTCCTACGTGCTCCATCCCTACCAGATGGTCAAGGACCACCGTACAGGCTATGAAGTAGGCAATGCCCAGGCCGTACTGGATGGCGACCTGGACGGTTTCATTGAGGCCTTCCTGCGCCACAAGACAATGGAAAAGGCCCCGAGTTAAGGTCTTCCTTTGGGCCTGAAGGCCACCACCGGAACCGGGTTCTCCCCTGTATTCACGCACATACAGCCAGCCTGACCTTGGCCCGGCCCAAGGCCGGGTCGCTCATCGCGTCCCGCGTTGTGGGCGAGGTGTTCGGCATGTCCCACGCACTTTATGCCCAGTTTCGCAATTCCCTGCCCCCCATTTTCGCCTCAGGCCCGTTATAGCACATCCACCCGCAAAAGGAACCCACTCCCGCACGTCCACGGCGGGAGGGCCATACACCCTCGTACACCCCCAAAACCGAAACCCGCGGAAGGAGGTTGCCAACCAACCCAACGGACAATACGCGCTGCACTTCCATCACATCTGTTTACTCGATATGCGGCACCGTCCACCTCCCCTCATGGATCGAGGGATGACGAAGTGTCCTGAGGAGTATCTCTCTCGTCCCGGAGGGATTCCTCGCCCGTCCCTACTCCCTCCGCGCGGACAGCAGTTGTTGGAGGCGTTCCTTCAAGAAAGGGGGCAGGTCCTCCAAATCCTCCCGACGTCGCGCGCTGGCCCGGGACGGCGGCGGTGTTGTGGGCTTGGGCGTGGCTGGCTTCTGCACCGGCCGCGACTCGCTGCGCAGTCCGGGCTCGGACTTGGTGGCCGGACGATGGGCCGGACGCTTCTCCCAGGTCATCATGTCATGGTCGAAACCCGTGGCCACCAGGGTGATGCGCACCCGGTCCTCCATCTCGTTGTTGATGACCGCGCCGAAGATGATGTTGGCCTCAGGATGTGCCGCGGCCTTAATGATTTCCGCAGCCTCGTCGACCTCGTGCAGCGCCAGGTCCGGCCCACCGGTAATGTTGAACAGAATGCCCCGAGCGCCGTCAATGGTCAGATCCAATAGGCGGCTGGACACCGCAGCCTCCGCGGCCTTGCGCGCCCGTTCATCACCCGAACCCTCACCGACGGCCATGAGGGCCGCGCCGCCCTCGGACATAATGGTACGCACGTCGGCGAAGTCCAGATTGATGAGACCGGGCACGGTGATGAGTTCGGAGATACCCTGCACACCCTGCAAGAGTACGTCGTCGGCCAGGCGGAAGGCATCCTGCAAGGAAACCCGGCGGTCCGTGATTTCCAGCAAGCGGTCGTTGGGAATCACGATGAGGGTGTCCACCTCACCCTTCAGGGCCAGGATACCTTCTTCGGCCACCTGGGCCCGACGCAGGCCTTCAAACCGGAAGGGGCGGGTCACCACGCCGATGGTCAGCGCGCCCTCTTCCTTGGCCAGACGGGCCACAACCGGGGAAGCACCCGTTCCTGTACCGCCACCCATGCCCGCGGTGATGAAGACCATGTCCGCGCCCTTGACCACTTCCCGCAGTTCTTCAATGGATTCCTCCGCGGCCTTGCGCCCGATTTCGGGATTGCCGCCGGACCCCAGTCCCCGGGTGAGTTTATCGCCAATGCGCACCCGGATGGGAGCCAGGCAGCGGTTCAAATGCTGGGCATCGGTGTTGACGGCGATGAATTCCACGCCCTGCACACCTGCGGCAATCATGCGGTCCACGGCATTGGTACCGCCGCCACCCACACCAATGACTTTGATGCGGGCAAAAGGTTCCGGATTCTGCAGCGTCTCACCAAACATCGCAATCCCTCCTTCGTGAAGATTACAAAACAGACAACGGTCAGATGACCCAACTCCAATGCCAGGCGGTGGGACGCTATCCGCGCCCACCTAATAGCGGTCCCCAGCAGACACCGAAACTCACCAGGGCCGGGAGTAAACTGACGAGGAACCGCTTCAGGCGGCCCCACCAGGTCGCGACTTCGCCCACGGGTACAGGGGTCGCGCCCTGCTGCTCGTAAATCAGACGAGCGAAACGCAACAACCCCACCAGGGTGGCGAAATCAGGCCCAGTCATTGGGCGGGGCCAGCGGGAAGGCACCGAAGGTTTCGCCATGCGCACGGGCACCTTGAGATAGTCCATGGCCAGGTGACGCAACCCCGGAAGATGCGCCGTTCCCCCGGTAAACACCAACCCTGCGGGCAACTTGCCCTCCTTACCCGAATCCGCCACGACTTCCCGTACCCGATCCAGCAATTGACGCAACCGGGCTTCTAAGATAGCAGCCACGTCTCGGGCATGAATCCGCACGGCCTCTCCCTCCCCAAAGGGGCGGATGGTAATCCATTCCGCATCTTCGGGTACCACGTCGGGATGGGCGTACCCATGTCGGACCTTCAAACGTTCGGCCTCCGAAAGAGGGATGCTGAGAACATAGGAAAGGTCCTGGGTCAGATGCCGACCACCAATGGGCACCACCCCAACATGGCAGACCTCGCCCTCGGCATATACGGCCACATCCGTGGTCCCCGCTCCAATGTCGCACATCACCACGCCCATTTCCCGTTCAGCATCGCTCAGGACTGCCTCACCCGAAGCCAGGGCGTTGAGAACAAAGCCATCCACGGACAGTCCCGCTTCTTCAATGGCCTGCTGTAGGTTGTAGATGTCCGTACGAGGCACGGTGATGATGTGCACCTCGGCTTCCAGCCGGTAACCGAACATCCCCAACGGGTCCCGGACCGGACGCTCGTCCAACCGATAGCCCCGACGGAGCACGTGCAGCACCATCTGGTTGTGCTCCACCGGCACCGCCTGGGCGGCTTCTTCGGCCCGTTGGATATCCTGCTCGTCCACCACTCCTTGAGTCACACCCACCACCCCCCGGTGGTTGAAGGCCTTGACCGGTGCGGTGGCCACATTGCTCCAGATGGGCATGGTTTTCCCTTTGGCCTGCGCCATACGCAGCGCCCGGCCCATCACCCGAGCCACCACCCGACTGAGTTCCGGCAGGTTGACCACCGCGCCCTGCTCCATCCCTCGACTGGGCGCCACCCCATACCCCAACAGTCGGGGTGGGAAGCCGGGGCGGAACTCCACCACCACAGCCGCAATCTTATGCGTGCCGATGTCCAGCACACCAAAGGTGGCCGGTGACGTCATGGCGCCTGCTCCTCTGCCGGAAGTACCACCACAGCCCGCGAAGAAAGCAACTGAATCACACCGGGCACCTGGCCGCGCTCCCGGAGCGCAGCCACTACCTCCTCATACAGGGCCCATCGGGCCTCCCAGTCCTCCAATGTGGTACCGATGTACACCTGCCATCCCTCTGCCACCTTCCAGCCAAAACCATATTGGGGATGGAACACCAGGTCCTGTACGCCCGCCCGTTGAACGAGTTCCCGAATCAGAGCGACATCTTGGGGTCGCAAGGTGAAACCGTACCGGTCGCCTTGTACCGTCACCCGAGGCCAGGAAGGGTCCGGTTGCCCTTCGGCATAGAACTTCACACCTTCGGCGTCCACCCAGAACGTTTCGTTGCCCTCCCGCCACACCAGGACAGGCTCCCGCTCCACCACCTGTAACACCAAACGGTTGGGCAGACGCACCTGCACCTGGACTTCCCGGAATACCGGGAAGGTTTCCTGAAGCGAACGGACCAGGTGATCGGGCCGGACTGCCACCACAGGTCGTCTCACCAGTTCGTGGAAAGGCTTCCAGGCCTGCACCCGTTGCTGACTCACCCGCACCAGGCCCACCACCTGAATGCGCTGCACCCGAAAGACGGGATGCCACCACATAAGCCCTATCAAAGCCCAGCACAGCGCACTGAACGCACCCGCCATCCATCGTAGAGGGTGGATTTGGGCACGCACCCGGTGCCGCGCCGTCGTTCGGCCTCTGGGAAGCCGGGGGCGTCGGGTCCGCCGTCGCGGCCGGGGCCTTCCTTCCCCAGGGCCAATTTCCGGGGAACGGGTGTGCCGCGAGGGCAGCACCACCGAGGCCAGGTGGGGGACCTCCTGCGTGCGTTCTGGGGTTTGGGACCCGGTGCGGGCACGCGGCGGTGTCATCAGGCCTCCTCGTCCGGTCGAAACCGGTAAATCGTGCGCTGGCGCTCGCGATGGCGCTCCAACGCCAACTCGATGAGACGGTCCAACAATTGCGGATATGGCAGTCCACTTGCCTCCCACAGTTTGGGATACATGCTGATGGGCGTGAAACCCGGAATGGTGTTCACCTCGCTAATGAAGAACTCGCCCGTCTCCTTGTGCATGAGGAAATCCACCCGGGCCATCCCGGCCGCGTCAATGGCCCGATAAGCGGCCAGGGCCAGCTCGCGCACCCGTTGGGTCTGCTCTGGCGTCAGGGGCGCGGGAATGAGCAACCGGGAAGTATCGTCCAGATACTTGGCCCGATAGGAGTAGAACTCGTCTCCTGGAACCACTTCACCCGGCACCGAAGCCACCGGTTCCTCGTTCCCCAAAACGCTCACCTCGATCTCCCGAGCCGGAATTCCCTGCTCCACCACCAAGCGACGATCATAGCGAGCCGCCAGATGCAGGGCTTCTCGAAGCTGCTCCCGGTTCTTGGCCTTGGTGACGCCCACCGAAGACCCCAGATTGGCCGGCTTGACGAACAGCGGGTACGGGGCCAGGGCCTCACATCCCCGAATTACGCCCTCGGGGTCCTGCTCCCAACGATGGCGGGTGAACACCCGATAACGCACCACGGGCAACCCGTGGGCCCGCATGAGGTCCTTGAACAACCCCTTATCCATGCCCACGGCCGACGCGGCCACCCCCGCGCCCACGTAAGCCACACCGGCCATCTCCAACAGGCCCTGCAAGGTGCCGTCCTCGCCGAAGGGCCCATGAAGCACGGGAAAGACCACGTCCAACTCGGCCAGTCGCTCCAAGACGGGCTCCAGGGCCCATAATCCCCGCCGGGTAGGGTCGGGGAGCACGGTCACCGGTCGCAACCCTTGCGTCGTTCCCTGCTCCAGCATCTCCCGCGCTTCGGGACCGAAGTACCAGGCGCCCTCATGGGTGATGCCGATGGGGTACACCTCGTACTTTTCGGGCGAGAGGTGCTGGAGCACAGAACGAGCCGAAATCAGGGAAACTTCGTGTTCTCCGGAACGTCCTCCGAAAAGAATACCTACACGCAATTTAGCCATGAGCCTCACCTCCTAAGCCAGGTTCCTGTAGGGCCCGCAATTGTTCGGGCGGCCACGCACCCACCAACTGAATTTCCGGTTCCAGCCAGATGCCAAATCGCTGGGCCACCCGCTCCTGTGCCAGCCGCATCAACGTCCACACCTGATGAGCCGTGGCCTGACCGTGGTTCAGGAAGAAGTTAGCGTGCAACCGACTGATTTCCGCATCGCCCACGCGGGCACCCTTGAGTCCCACCGCTTCGATGAGGCGTCCGGCATAATCCCCCGGGGGATTCTTGAACATGGAACCCATGCTGGCCCCCGGAGGCTGGGTGCGCCGCCGGTGTTCCTGGAATCGGGCCACCTGGGCCCGGAGCTCCGCGGCATCGGCTCGGTGCAGACGAAACACCACGGCCAGTACCACCGCGGGCTCGCCCCGCTTCAATCGGCTGGTGCGGTAGTCCATAGCCAGGTCCGCCAGCGTCCAGGTCACCCGACCCTGCTCCCGGTGCCACAGGTCGACTTCCACCAACACACCTGCGATGTCCCCGCCAAAGGCCCCGGCATTCCCCACCACCGCGCCGCCCACGGTGCCGGGAATCCCCACGGCCCATTCCAGACCGGCGTACCCCTGGTCCACCGTATACCGGGCCAGAGGCGTAAGCCCTGCGCCTGACGCCACCCACAGGAAGGCTTCGTCGCCCAGGGTCTGCCAGCGCCATCCCCGTGTGCGGTTCCATACCACGACCCCGGGCACACCTGCATCGGCCACCAGGATGTTGGAACCACCGCCCAGCACCCAGAAGGGCGTGTTCGTCTCCCACAGGAGGGGAAGCAGCACGTCCCAGTCCTCCAGATGACGCACCTCCACCAGTACCTCGGCTGGGCCACCGATACGGGCCGACGTGTATGGGGCCAGGGGCGCGTGCTCCCGCACGGCCTCCCCAAAGTGGGACCGCAAGGCATCCCTGACCGCTTCCGATACCATGGCCACCTTACTCCGCATGGCCCGCTCCTTTCGCCACCGAAGCCGAGGCCACATCTCGAGACGTTGACGCCACTGTCTCACGCAACGCCTGGGCCAGAGCCTCCAGCAAAACCGGTGCATCCCCAGCGGAAAACAACAGCACCACTGCGGGTGGTTCCACCTGCGACAACAGCACGGACACGGTCTCCACGGGTTTCGCTACCCAAAAGGACCGCGGATGGTCCAGGGCTCGAAACAGGGTATCCTCCTGAAAGTCCGGTGGCGCTTCCTCCCGGGCCGGGTACACTGCGGTGACCACCAGGCCATCGGCCTTCCGCAGGGCTTGCGCAAACTGGGGAAGCAATCGCAAGGTACGGCTGTACGTATGAGGCTGCCATACCGCCCACAAGTGATGATCGGGATAACGTTGTCGGGCCGCCTCCAGGGTGGTGGCGATTTCCACCGGATGATGACCATAGTCGTTGACCAGCACCCATCCGGCGATTTCGTCCACCACGGTGAAACGACGTTCCACCCCCTGGAAGGTTTCCAGCGCCTGCGCGGCGGCCTCCACCTCCTCGCCCAATTGATGCACCAGGGCCAGGACGGCCAGGGCATTGCGGACGTTGTGTTCCCCCGGCAGAGGGAGATGCACCCGGACCAACCGCCGACCTTCATACACCACTTCAAAACGAGTACCCTGGATATGCTTCTCCACCGCCACGGCCCGATAGTCACTGCCTTCTTCCAGGCCGTAAGTCCTGGTCCGCAGATGGGAGGCCTCCTGCACCACCACGTGGGCTTCTTGGTCGGCCTGCCAGTAGACCAGGGGCGCCTTGGGGAGAAAACGTTCCACAAAGGCCCGGAACGCCCTTCGATAGGCCTCCCGGTCGGGGAAGAAATCGGGATGGTCGTAGTCCACATACGTGAGGATGCCCCCTGCGGGTTGAAGCCCCAGGAACATGTTGTCGTACTCATCGGCCTCGATGACGAAGTACGCCCCCTGACCGGCATAGCCGTTGGTCCCTGTATTCACCATGGTGCCCCCGACGATGTACGAAGGGTCCCGCCCCAATTGCAACAAGGTCCAGGCCAGCATGGCGGTGGTGGTGGTCTTGCCATGGGTACCGGCGACGGCCATGGTCCTGTACCCCTGGGTGAGCATGGGCAGGAACTGGGCCCGGGTGTATACAGGCAGCCCTCGCCGACGGGCCGCTTCCACCTCGGGATGATGGACAGGAACCGCCGAACTCCGAAGCAGGAAGGTCACCCCGTCCAGATGGGCGGGGTCGTGGCCCGGGTATACGGGAATCCCCAAGGCCCGTAGAGCCTCGCCCGTCTCACCCGGACGTTTATCGCACCCGGAGACCCAATAGCCTCGGGCCTTGAGAATGCGAGCAATGGCCGAAAGCCCGGTACCCCCAATCCCCATCAAGTGAACGTGTTCTCGCAGCCTCGTCATCACCACATCCTTCCATCAAATGAACACGATGAACAGAAACAGCCCGGCGGCCAGGGCCAGGAGCACAATCCAGGGCCAGCCCAGAAGACGGGGTAAGGCCCAGCGCAGAATATCCTGTGTGTCATCGGGTAAGGTTTTGACGATTGCCTGAAGACGTTCTTGGATGTTGGGATCGACGTGGGTAAGACCGGGAGTAGCATGCGGCGGGATGATGGCGTTGACGGGATACCCGGCCAGGTCCAAGTAATACCACAGCGTGGCCAGGAGGAGATAACCGTTGAGGAAACCCATGACCATACCCAGAGCGGCATCCCGGAAGCCTTCCTGTCGGGTCTTAGGTGCCAGCCGGGCAGCCACCCGCGGCGTGTGGTAGCCGAAGAAGGCCATAAGAATCAGAATAATGGCCCTCCAGGCGAAAAAGGGTGGGCCAGGGTTTCGGGGGAAGATGGGAAGAAAGCGCTCCAGGACCACGATGAGGGTAATGCCCCAAATGGTGGCAATGGCGGTGAGCAGTTCCTTGGCCCATCCCCGCAGGGC
>WFUL01000069.1 GCA_015484985.1 Anaerolineales bacterium
ACCGCCTGCTCTTCGGCTTGAATCCATCGCTGTTGGTCCAGCAGGACCTCGGCGTAGTAGGCCAGGGCCAGGCCGCTGTCGGGATTGAGGATCAGGGCACGAGCGGCCTCGTTCTCGGCCTGACGGAGCAGGTTGGCCCGCTCTTCAGGGGTGGTCAGGGCTGCGGTGGCCAACCAATCCAACGCAAAGGCCCGGACCGCGTGGGCGAAACTGCTTTCATCGTTCACTTCCACCGCTTGGGTGGCCGAGGTCACGGCTTCTTGCAGGCGCTCGTAGCGTTCCAGGTCTGTAGTTAGGAGCAGGGCCGAATAGGTCTGGACCCGGGCCAGGCGGGCCCAGAGTAGGGCGTCGTTGGGGGCTACCTGGACTGCCTGGCGATAGGCTTCAATGGCGGCTTCCAGGTCGCCGGCTTCAAAGTGGGCCTCGGCCTCTTCCGCCCAGGAGACCGCGCTTCGGGTGGGCGTGGGTGTGGGGCGGACGATGTCCTCGTAGGTGATTTCTCCCTGCAAGACCCGGGTCAGGAACCACAGGGCCAGCAGGTTGAGCAGGACCAACCCGCCAATCCAGCGCCACCGCAGGTGCCCCCGTCGAAACGTCCAGGTTGCCTCGGGCAGTTCCAAAGGGTTCCTCCTATGCGTCGGTCCTTGTCTCGGTTACCGAGATGAGTATACCGATGGGACAGGAGGAAGGAAAGAGGCCCGCGAGGAGGCCCGTCCTGTCATGGTCCTGGGTGCATGAGGCGGGCTCACGACAACATTGGGCGCACGCGAGGCCAGGCCAGGAGGACCCCTTCGAACAACAGGCGGGGGGTCACGTAACGACGCAGCTGTTCCATGGCCCGGTGCAGGGTGTGGAGCAAGTCGTAAACCTGGTGGAAGGGGACGCGGAAGGCGAGGAAGTCCAGCAGGCGCTTTTGGTCCGGATGGAAAAGGGGCAGGGGATGGTCCAGGGCCACGTGGAGGACATCTCGCCAGAAGGCCGCCCAGACCATGAGGGGTTCCTCCAGGCCGTGACGGGGCAACGTTTGCACCAGATTGTGGGCATAGGTAAAGCGCTCCCGCCGGGGAGCGGCGAGCAGGCGGGGTATGTCGCTCACCCATCGGCTGTGACGCTGGTAGGCTTCGTCGTCCTGGGCCAAACGCAGTGCATAGCCCGGCCGTCCGGCGGCCCAGGAGGCCACTTGCCGGGTCCGGTCCTCGTCCAGGGAGAAGCGGCGCATCAGGGCCCGGGCCAGAGCGTCTGTGTCCATAGGGCGCAGAGGGATCTGCTCGCAGCGGGAAGCCACCGTGGGGAGCACCGTCTCGCTCGAAGCCGCGGTGAGGAGCAACAGGCCCCGCTCGGAGGGCTCTTCTAGGGTCTTGAGCAGGGCATTGGCCGCGGCCGGTGTGGCCCGGTCGAAGCCGACCAACACGGCCACGCGATAGGGACTCATTTGGGGGCTTAGGGTAAGGAATTGACGCACTTCCCGTATCTGGTCAATCTGCAGCCCCATGGCCCGGGCGGCGGGCCGCACTACGAACACGTCGGGGTGCAGGCTCTCTTGCGTGTCCAGGGTAGCTTCCACGTACCGGCAGGAGCGGCACTGACGGCACATGGTCCCGGGTTGTGGGGGTTGTTCGCACAGCAGGGCCTGGGCAAAGCGCAGCGCCAGGGTACGTCGTCCCACGCCAGGCGGCCCGGTAAACAGATACGCATGGTGCACGCGCCCTTGTCGAATATGGGCTTGTAACATGCGTACAGCCCAGGGGGAACCAAGAAACTGCCAATCCATGGCGCTGTTTAACCCTTCCCTTGAGAACGTGCCTCCATTATAACAGTCCCTCAGGGACCCGTTTCATAGATGAACGATGCTGATGGAAGTATGTATGTGGGAAACTTTGGTTGACCCGCTTCTGTGGGCCAATATGGAGATGGAGGTACGGCATGGACGAAGCGCGTGATGAATGGTTGACCCTGAGTGAAACTGCCCGCTTGTTGGGAGTACATCCCAGTACCGTACGGGCTTGGTCCGACAAGGGCCTGCTGCCCGTTTACCGTACCCAAGGCGGACATCGTCGCTATCGTCGCAGTGAAGTCGAACTGTGGGCGAAGACCCATCGGCAGAAGTCCCCCGTTTCTCCGCAAGATGTTATACGTATGGCCATCCGTTACGTCCGTGTTCACGTGGCCGAGGGCCGCCTGGAACAACAAGACTGGTATCGCAAGCTGAACAACGAAGAATCTCGGGCCTACTATCGTTACGCGGGCCGCTTGCTGCTTACGGGCCTGTTAGCC
>WFUL01000070.1 GCA_015484985.1 Anaerolineales bacterium
CACCCACACCTACACCGGGGCCGTCCCCGACTCCAACGGCTACGCCTACCTTCACCCCCACATCCTCCCCGACCCCCACGTCCACACCCACCTGGACGCCAACGCCCACGGCCACCTTCACACCGACGCCCACGCCTCTGCCCGTCCGGGCGCGTGTGGTGAACACCGGGGGCCGGGGCTTAAAGATGCGCCAGTGGCCCGACGGCCCCGTCATCGCTCGATTGCAGCCGGGGGAGGTGTTGTGGGTCTGGATGCACGATACCCAGGTGGTGGGACCGTACGTTTGGGTCCGGGCGCAGGACCAGGAAGGACGGGTGGGGTGGGTGGTCCTGGCCTATCTGGCCACGCTCACACCCACCTCCACACCCACACCCACACCCACACCCACACCCACACCCACACCCACTCCCACTCCCACTCCATGAGAGAAGTCCTCCTCCCAGGCGTTTTTCAAATGCTCATCATCGACGCTTCGGGTTCCTGGTGATTACCCAAATCTCGCATCGCTTAGCACGAAGCGGGCCCAGGACCGCAGAAGAGGCCGACCGCCGACGGCAGATGGCGAATCTGGGTCCCGGGCCCGATACGGCCTACGCGTCCCTGGCGAAATTACCTCCAACGCGGACATGCGTCTTTGCAACAGCCTCTCCTCCTGTGGTCCAGAGCCCGGTCAGGCCTATACGTTCAGGGAGCAGATCTGCTTCTGAAAGGCTGTTCAAACTCCTATCCGAACCTCAGGAGCGGCGCAATTGCTCTATCAAGAGAACCGGTATTATTCACATATCCACCGGCAGCCGTCGTACGTGCAACTGGAGTATACACCGCCGTCCTGGCAGTACCACAAATCGCCGTCCAGGGAACAGAAATCCTGGGACTGGCATTGTTCTTCCTCGTCCTCACCTTGTTTGGGAACGTCAATGGGGTCCCAGCAGCGCCAGCGGCATTCGTTTTCGTCCCAGCGACACTGCTGGAACTTGCCCTTGCCGGGGCAGACCCAAATGCCCTGGGCGTCCTGGTAGCAGGAGTCGTCGGCCTGGCAGGCAGGGGTGCAGTTCCAGTCGCACAGGTTCGCATCCCAGGTGCAGGTGTACTGGAAGGAAATTTCCCCTGCCTGGGTGCATTCCCATGTATTGGGGCTCTTCTCGGTACAGTTGGCCATGGGAGGCGTCTCGGGGGCGATGCACTGTCCGGAGGATGGGATGTAATCCCATCGGCACAGGTCTTTGTTCCACCGGTAAATCGTGAAGCCGATTTCTTCGGCGCACTTCCATGTATCCTCACCCAGATAGTCACATCCGGGGCGCGGTGCTTCAGGTATGACGGTGCATTCCTTCTCCTCTTCTCGACACACGAAACGACACAGGCGTTCATCCCAGCGGCATTGCTGTTGCAAGGGGGTAAAGGGACCCAGCTCTCCGGCCTGGATGACGTAAAAGGAGTTTCGATCCAGGCTGTAGGGCTGTCCCGCTGTCGTCCCGCCAATGATGCCCGGCATAGAGCTGACCGAAGCCCCGGGTACTATCTGGATCCATCCGGGGAGGGACCCCGGCTCCGGTGCCGGGCACAGTTGCTCTTCCCGGCAATCCCATTGGCACAACTCCGCATCCCATGTGCAGTAGAGGGTTCGATTCTGTTGTTGAGGGTCGGCACACGTCCAATACGGTCCGGGACCAAAGGTACAGGTGGTCAGAGGGGCTTCCTCCGGTTGCGGACAGACGGGTACGGTTTGCTCGTTACGACACAGGCAGGGCTCCGTACCGGTGGCCCGAAAGCCAAAGGTGGCCCGGCAGGTGCTGTCCATGCGAGCCAAGTTCTTGATGGGATAGTTGGGGTTACCGGGGTAGGGCACACCGGCCTGTTGCAGGGTATAGGCATCGTGGTAGGTCATCTGTCCCGGTTGCTGTACCTTGCCGTCGGCCCAGGCCTGCCAGAGAAACTTACCGTCGTCATCCGCAATTAGGGTGTGATGGAAGATGATGTAGACCGTGGGCCGGGACTTGCCCGCCACCGTTTCCATGCCCCAGCGCACCCACATAAGCGCGGATTGGGGAGTGGCCTCGTATATCTTATGTTCGTAGCCGTCGCCCCGTAAAGGCGCGTCGCTGGTGCATATCCGCGGTCCCTCAACGTCCTTGCGCACATCTTGGTATACGGCCGCGCCTCGGGTTTGCCACTGGGTGGAAAGGGGGCCGTGGACCCAGACGAGGAAGTCTCCCCGACCATCCACATCAACGTCGATTTCCAGGCCGTACTGTCCTGTAGGCGCGCTGGCCTCGGGCATCAACCCCGCCAGGCGAATTTGGGCGAAGTACCAATCCCCCTTGCGGGCCAGGCGCACGTACTGGATATCCAGGTCGGGGAAGAAAGTGTCCTGGGTCTGTTCCTTAAAAGGTCGCTCGTAGAGATTGGTTTCATACACATCTCCGCCTTTCGGGGCGTACGGCCCCTTCGCTCCGGTCACGTCCTTGTCCGAGGGGTAATCCCACAACTCGGCGGCCATGCCGCCGGTGGGTAGTACCGGAGCGGGCACCGCGGCCGATGCAGGTGTGGGCGTGGCCTGGGACCACGCGGGCACTTGGGTGGGCAGGATGGTGGGCCAGGCCGGGGGGCTTTGCGTAGGCCCGGCGTCCATGGTGGGTGGCGCCAGAGGTGTTACGGCAGCGGGTTGCCAGGTCGCCACCTGGGTCTGTCGCTGGGCCACCTGTTGGGCCAAAGCAGTCACGGTCAAGGCCTCTGGCAGAATCGCAGGAGCCTGGGTACCTCTCCCACCACCGAACAAGCCCGGGAGGCTTACACAAGCCATACTCACGCTGATGAGCAGCAGGCCCAGGGCCACCATTGTCCGACCCGGCTTTGGGGACGGTTTATGGCGGGCCATCATCCACCTCCTCAGAATCTTTTCTTCACCCTATAGGTTGACCGTCAGTAAAACGTCGGGAACTGGGGTTTGGACATGCGTCGGGGGACAAGGGTGGTGATGCCCGCTCTGAAAGAGACCACTCCTGACAACCGGGCACACAGGGAGTTATTGCATGAGAGGCGGCTTTGCCACCCCTCACACTACATTTGATTTTTTCTTAGGTCCTGGGCCTGATAAGGGGTGCACGCAAAAGTTGCTGAAGATACCGTAGGAAAGAAGAAGATAATGTGTGCAGCGACGAAGTCGCTGCACACATTATCTCTTTCTTCGTTAGGGGTCCTGCACCCGGTCAGGTCTATACGCTCAGGGAGCAGACCTGTGTCCGAAAGGTTGTCCAAACTCCTGTCCGAACCTCAGCAGGAAAAGGCTGACGGCCGTCCGCCGACCGCCGTCGGCGAATTTGGGCCCCGGACCCGGTCAGATCTGCGCGTCCCATTGCGAAATCACCCTGAAAAAGTCAGGGCTTTGTAAGAACTCAAAAAGCCAGAAAGCCCCGACTGGGTACATCTTCTCTCTTGCAGTACAATGACAGCAAAGACACCATAGGAGGATGAAGCTATGGAATGGCCGCGGACCGCAGAGATCGTTATCGTGGGCGGTGGCGTGATGGGCACCAGCATCGCCTATCATCTCGCCAAGGGAGGCGTGCAGGATGTGGTTTTAGTAGAACGAGAAGCCTTCCTGGGCCAGGGGTCTACGGGCCGGTGCGCAGGAGGCGTGCGCTATCAGTTCGCTACAGAGGTCAATATACGGCTGTCCCTGGTGAGCATCCCTATGTTGGAGCGATTCCGGGAAGAAGTGGGCATCGACGCCGGGTATCGCCCCATCGGCTACCTGTTCCTGCTCACTCGCGAAGAGCACGTGCAGGCCTTTCGACACAATGTGGACCTGCAACGGCGGCTGGGGGTTCAGACGGAATGGCTTTCCGGGGATGAAGTTCGCCGTCGCTTGCCTTTCATGCGTCTGGACGATGTCATCGCCGGGACGTTTCATGCGAAAGACGGTCTGGCCGACCCCCACAGCGTGGTGCAGGGGTACGCGCAGGCGGCCCGACGTATGGGCGTGCGTATTCTGACGGACACCGAGGTCACGGACATTCATGTGGAAGGCGGACGGGTGCGAGGTGTGGAGACCAACCGGGGAAGCATCGCCGCGCCCGTGGTGGTCAACGCTGCGGGCCCCTGGGCCGGCGTGGTGGGAAGGATGGCCGGTGTGGACATTCCCGTGACGCCCTTACGTCGTCAGTGGCTCACCACCACACCTCTCCCGGACCTGCCGCCGGATTTTCCCTTCGTCATCGACTTCGCCCAGGCGCTCTACTTTCACCCCGAAGGCAAAGGGGTACTCACGGGCATGTCCAACCCCAACGAAAAGCCCGGTTTCAATACCTCGGTTGACCCGGAGTGGGAGTTGGCCCATATGGAGGCGGCCATGGCGCGCCTACCCATGCTGGCCCAGGCCGGGGTGATGAGTCGGGTGGCCGGTTTATACGAAGTTACCCCCGATGCACATCCCATCTTCGGGGCTACGCCGGTGGAAGGGTTCTACGTGTGCGCGGGTTTTTCCGGTCACGGGTTCATGCACGGCCCGGTGGCCGGTCTCCTGATGGCGGAAATCCTCCTGGACGGTCGGGCCCATACCGTGGATGTTTCCATGC
>WFUL01000071.1 GCA_015484985.1 Anaerolineales bacterium
ACCCAACAACACCACCAGGGCCACTGGAATCAATCGTTCGTAGAGAGGTGGATAACGGCGGGGCGGTACGGATTTCGGCTGGGACATAGGAACTATCCCTCCTCGACACAGGAAAGTCGAAATCCTCACTCCTGCCAGGCCGCGCGCTCCCAGACCGAAGGCCCTTCGGTGCCGGCCTGACGCTGGAAGTCCGCCACCCGGATGCCCGGCAACATACGTACGGCCAAGGCCAACAGTAAAGCCTCCAGGGCAAAGACGACCAGGTAACCTAATACCGGATCTTGAGCCAACTGCGTCACCCCATCTCGCAACAAACCACCCGAAATGGAGCCAAACCAGCGGGAAAAGGCGTTGGCCATCCCCCAGGCTCCCATGTACAGACCCACCCGTCCGGGGGTGGTCAAATCGAACATCAAGGACATGTTCGAAACCGTAGACAGCCCCGTACCACTACCCAATAGGAGTAAGCCCACATAGAACCACCCCTCATGCACCAGAAAACCTGCTCCCAGAATTACCAGGAAACCGACCAGGGCCGTCACGTTCCCACTCTGGGCCAAGACGCGCTTGGGAATGCGCTGTTCCAGCCATCCACCGACCAAAAGGGTGAGGAGGAAACACGCGCCCCAGAGGGCGGTGATGCGGGTGGTCACGTGGACGGGCATCCCGAAGGCCTCGGCCGCAAAGGGTTCCAAAAGCACATCTTGCGCCAGCAACGCGGTCAGGAGAAGCACCAAGTAGAGAAAAAAACGTCGAGCCTGGGAATTATCCATCAGGAGCCGAAGGACTTCACGAAAACGTTCCCGTCGGGCCTCCTGAGAAGGGGGCTCCAGGGGGCGTCGAGGTTCCAGACCCCACAGTCCGAGCAACCCCAGCCCCAGGGCCGTCCATCCCACCCATTGGAAGGCCGATACCAAGGTCTCAGGTGTATAGGGTTCCAACAAACGGCTCAGTCCTATCGAAGTAGCGATGATACCGACGATCATCATGGTCATCATGACGGCCACGGTCCGGCCCCGTGCGCCTGGCTCCGACCGCTCCCCGGCCAGGGCGAAATAGGACACGGTGGAGAAGTTGTAGCCCATGCCCCACGCGCCAAAGGCCAGAAAGGCCAGGAGCCATCCCGTCAAGCCCGCCTCGCGGAGCACAAAGGCAGCACGCGGGGTGCTCATCACCCCCACAACGCAAAGCACCAAACCCAACACGATATACGGGGTACGTCGGCGTCCCAGCAAGGGATGCCGATCCGCATAGGCACCGATGAAGACCTGGATGGGGGAAAGCAGGTAGGGCAGGGAGGCCAACAGCGCCACCAGCGCCGCGGAGAAGCCCAGTTCCTTAATCATGACCCGGTTCAGCGTGCCGTTAATGGGGACCAGGGTCATGGCCACGGCCAGGTGAATCAACCCCAATTGAAAGCGATATCGCGTGGCCATCAACGAGCGCAACCATCCCATGCACACCTCCCCTTCTTTGCCCACTACAAAGCCGGTTTATTTTGACCTTAGTCCCCCGGGAGAGGAGCGTCAACGCAGGTTTCCGTAGATTTCGCCTGGAGCCTGCGGAGGTTTCTCGTTCGCCATTGACAGAACCCCTCCCTTTCGCTACAATGCGGGCGGTCACAGAAGCGAACATGTGCGCCGAAGACCGCAGGGGCCCGGAAGGGCTTAATGCCTCCCTGCCGAGGCGCAAAGGCGGCATCCCCTTCATGGGAAGGGGAAAAGGCGTCTTTGCCCGGCAGGTGGCAAAGACGTTTTTCGTTTGCCACACCGCCCAACAAGGAGGTGCACCTTGGCCATCTCACGAGCACGGAAGAAGGAATTCCTGGAGCAGTACAAGCAGTACCTGGAACAGGCCCAGGGAGCCATCCTGGTGACCTTCCAGGGATTGACGGTGCCCGAAATGGAGGACCTGCGCAAGCGGTTGCGAGAGCAGGGAGCCACTTTCATGGTGGTCAAGAACACCCTGCTACGCATCGCGCTGGAGGAAACGGGATATCCCCTGCCTGACGGTCCGGTGCTGGAAGGCCCGACGGCCGTGGTCTTCACCCTGGAAGACCCGGTTTCCGCGGCCAAGACGGTGATGGACTTCATCAAGGACCATGAAGAGCAACTGAACGTCAAGGCCGGTTACATCGAGCGTCGCGTCATCACGGCCGACGAGGTGAAGCAACTGGCCAAGCTGCCGCCCCTGCCCGTGCTGCGGGCCCAGCTCATCGGTCTGCTCATGGCTCCGGCCACCAAGCTGGCCCGCTTGCTCTACGAACCCGGCCGTCAGGTGGCCACGGTCATCAAGGCCTACAGCGAGCAGGGCGCGCAAGGCGAATCCCAGGCTGCTTGAAGCGCATCCATTGCCATTCACTCTATACGAAGGAGGTTGTGAACCATGGCGGATCTGCAAAAACTCGTGGAAGAACTGAGCCAGCTGACGGTGATGGAAGCCGCGGAGCTGGCCAAGATGCTGGAAGAGAAGTGGGGCGTGTCCGCAGCCGCTCCCGTGGCGGTGGCCGCGGTGCCCGGTGCGGGTGCCCCTGGCGCGGCGGAAGAAGCCAAGGAAGAAAAGACGGAATTCGACGTGGTCATCAAGGACGCGGGTCCCAAGAAGATTCAGGTCATCAAGGTCATCCGACAGCTCACCAACCTGGGCCTCAAGGAGGCCAAGCAGGTGGCCGAAACCCCCGGCGCCAAAATCCTCGAGGGCGTGCCCAAGGAGGAAGCCGAGGCGGCCAAGGCCAAACTGGAAGAAGTTGGCGCGGTGGTGGAAATCGTCTGACCTTCCCCCTGCCCTTCGGCGCACAAGACCCAAAAAACAGCAGACGGCCCGATGCCGTCTGCTGTTTTATTTCACGGTCTCCAAGTACTTCTTCAACTCGAAAATCCGGTCCCGCAAGGCCGCAGCCTTTTCGAACTCCAGCCGGTCCGCAGCGGCTTTCATCTCGGCCTTGAGGGATTCGATAAGGTGCCGCAGGTCTTCGGGACTCATGGCCTCGGGACGCACATCGTACAAACCGGGCTCCTCGGCCATCGCGGGGGCCCGCGCCGCTTCCCGTTCCAGGGCCACCCGGTCCGTGAGATCGTACACGGGTTTGACAATGGGTTTCGGCGTGATGCCGTGTTTGCGGTTGTACTCCAGTTGGATACGACGCCGCCGCTCCGTCTCCCGAATGGCCTCCTCCATGGCCGGGGTGATGAGATCCGCGTACATAATCACCTTGCCGTTCACATGTCGGGCCGCGCGGCCGATGGTCTGGATGAGCGCAGTGGCCGAACGCAAAAAGCCCTCCTTGTCCGCATCCAGGATGGCCACCAGGGAGACCTCGGGCAGGTCCAGGCCCTCCCGTAGCAAGTTGATGCCCACCACCACGTCGTACTTACCCAGGCGCAGGTCCCGCAAAATGCCCACCCGTTCTAAGGTATCGATATCCGAGTGCAGGTAAAAGGCCTTGATACCCTGCTCTTGCAAGTACTCGGCCAGTTTCTCGGCCATGCGTTTGGTCAGGGTGGTCACCAGAGCCCGCTCCCCTCGAGCCACACGCTGCCGGATTTCCCCGATAAGGTGCTCGATTTGCCCCCGGGTGGGTCGCACCTCGATTTCCGGGTCGGGGATGCCCGTGGGACGAATGAGCTGCTCGACGACCTGCTGGGCCTTGGAGAGTTCATACGGACCGGGAGTGGCGCTGGTGTAAATGGTGTACCCCATGCGCTCCTCGAATTCCTCGAAGGTCAGGGGACGGTTGTCCAGCGCGGAAGGCAGGCGAAAGCCGAAATCCACCAGGGTTTGTTTGCGGGTCCGGTCGCCGTGGTACATGGCCCGAATTTGGGGGATGGTCATGTGGGACTCGTCAATGATGAGCAGGTACTCGCTGGGCATGTAATCCATCAGGGTCCACGGCGGGGAGCCGGGGGGCCGTTGCTCCAGGTGGCGGGAGTAGTTCTCAATGCCCTTGCAATAGCCCATTTCCTTGAGCATCTCCAGGTCGAACCGGGTGCGCTGTTCCAGGCGCTGGGCCTCCAGAACCTTGCCCTGAGCGAGGAACCAGGCCACCCGCTCCTCCAGTTCCCGCTCGATGTCCTGAATGGCCTTCTGCAGTTTCTCCTCTTCCGTCAGGTAATGCTTGGCGGGGAAGATGTCGATGCTCATGTGCACCGCACGGCGCTCGCCGGTGATGAGGTCGTACTCCACGATGCGCTCCACTTCATCGCCGAAGAAGGTGATGCGGTACACCGTATCCTCCAGGTACGCGGGGGCCACTTCCAGCACATCCCCTCGCACCCGGAAGGTGCCGGGACGCAACTCCAGGTCGTTGCGCTGGTACTGGCTTTCCACCAACTGGCGCAGGAGGGCCTTGCGGCGGTAAATCTGGCCCACTTCCAGGTGGATGATGCCCCGGCCATAGGCCTCAGGGCTGCCCAGACCGTAAATCGCCGAGACCGAGGCCACGATGATGACGTCCTTGCGGCTCATGAGCGCGGTGGTAGCGGCCAGGCGCAGGCGGTCGATTTCCTCATTGATGGAGGTGTCCTTCTCGATGTACAGGTCCTCTTCGGGCACGTAGGCCTCGGGCTGGTAGTAGTCGTAGTAGGAGACGAAGTACTCCACCGCGTTCTCGGGGAAGAACTCCCGGAATTCTGCGTACAACTGCGCGGCCAGGGTCTTGTTGTGGGCCAGCACCAATGCGGGCATTTGCAAGGCTTCGATAATTTTAGCCACGGTAAACGTCTTGCCCGTACCCGTGGCCCCCAGAAGCACCTGGTGTTTGTAGCCCTTCCGCACACCTTCCACCAGGCGGCGGATGGCTTCCGGCTGGTCGCCTGTAGGCTCGTAGGGCGCGTGTACACGAAATTCGGGCATGGCTTCTCGTCCCCGGTGAATCCTCTGCCTCAGATCCCAACGGACCTCTCCCGGTCTGCCTTTGCATGATACCCCACAACGGCAGGGTGCGCGCGTAAGACTTTGGGAGCCGGGAAACCCGCGGCTTTCCCCCGAGCAAGGCTCCAGGGCGGCTTCGGGTTTGGGCATCCCTGACCTTTCCCTGACGATGCCGCGGACAATGGGGGACAGAAACCTTACGGAGGTCATGAGCCATGCGCACGCGCTTTTGGGGAATGGCGATTTTGCTTGCGGTTTTGAGCGGGGTGGCCTGCGGCCTGCCCGGAAGACTGGCGCCATTCATCGCGGCGACCGCGACGCCTACCCCTACACCTACCTTTACATCGACACCGACATCGACCCCCACGCCCATCCCTGTCAAGTCCGACGTAGCCGTAGCGCAAATCCTGCTCCGTTACGACAGCCAGCAACCTCTGGGCACCCTGGAGGCCACGCTGTGCAACCTGGGTGAGGAGGACTTCAAAGGTACCCTGCAGGTGGTCTTCCAGGCCAATGGCCGGACCTACACGGTGGACGTATCCCCCTCCCAGGCCCAAGGCCTGAGCTCCAGCCGATGCATAGACGTGTATCCTCCGGTGGATTTTGCCTTCTTTGGCATCACCCAGCCGGGCCCAGTAGAGGTAACCGTGCGTATAGAAGGCGCGCCCTACGGAGATCCGACCGAAAACCATTTGCTCCGGGAGCGAATCGAGATACGCTACTTGGAAACCCAACCTCCCGCGGAGGCCTTGCAGCGTTACCAGAAATGTGTGGAGAAATTCGGCCAGGTGTATCGATACGCCCCCTCCTTCTGCTTGCAACGCCTGCCCGACTTCCCTATGGCCGAATGGAACGAAATTGCCAAGCGCCGGGGCGTCTTCACCGCCATTGGTCCCCGAGAACAGGAAGGACATTTTGCAGCCTGGGTGATGGCCTTATCGACCTGCACTCCGGAGGTCCAACGCTTCTTGGGTATTCCCGAAGGTTTCCAAATCCCGTTCATAATTGCTCGATACGACCCCGAAGATAGTGCTAACGTATTGGCCATCACTTTCGGCGCCACGATTCTTCTCTATGAACATGAACAGGACGAGGATATGGATGATTTGGAGACTGACCAAATGTTGATAGAACTCATGCGAATTGGTTGTCAGCCCGGTCAAGTGATATTCACTGGTGCCTTTGAGCACGAACTCGTACACGCCCTTTTGTCCCTCTACATCGAAAACGAATGGCACGGCTTCTTTATGGATTACATCTCCGAGGATGGGCAGGTGCTCCTACAAGGTGAGGATGACCTCACCAACCTGCTCCCCGGAAATCTGGATGAGGGGCTGGCTTACTGGGTAGGAGGCCAATTTCCTCCACCCCATCTCACCAAGACGGTTTGGCAATGCACGGACGAAGGTTTGATGTACACTGACTTGGGCGTTATCCTCCCCTATTTTCCCCTGGAC
Organism: Anaerolineales bacterium; assembly: GCA_015484985.1. Taxonomy (GTDB): domain Bacteria; phylum Chloroflexota; class Anaerolineae; order Anaerolineales; family DRMV01; genus S139-71. The sequence continues at coordinate 6,327 of WFUL01000071.1, forward strand.
TTATGGCGGTTCAGCGAATTTGAAGCCTGGTTGAGACGAAACTTACCCGCGGATTCTCCGTTGCGGGAGGTCTACAACAATCCTGGGAATTTGTATCTCGACCTGCGCTACGCATCCGCCAAGTGCTTCTGGGATACCCTGGTGCAGATGGAAGGTCGGGAGGTCATCGGGAAGGTGCTGGCCCAACTGGCCGCGTATCCCGAGGAGGATACCTGCCTGTACCCCTTCGTCGAGGTAGCCCTGGCACCTGTAGTGCGGCCGGAAACCTTGAAGGTGCTGGAGGAGCGTTTCAACGTGCGTCCGGGCGTGGATGCTTGCGATTACGAGTAGCGGTCAGGCCTCTACATATCCACCTCACACCAAAAGCAGAGAAAAGTTGATGGGGTGGCGAATCTGCCCCATCAACTTTTTTCACCCATGGTCTGTGCCCGGAAAGACCTGAGCGAAAGGGCGAAAACGCCTCCCTCATACAAGCCCCTACACAAAGATGGGGAACATGGGGGATGATGCTATGGACAAAGGCCACGCTTGTTCATTGTCTCATCTTACAGGAGAACTGGCATATGGCTCGTTTTCGCGAAGTCCTGGCCAGCTGACCACAGTAAAATAGTCAGGAAGTTCCACGAGGCGGGGAACCTCTCATGCGGCTGGTCCTTCTCCCCCTCAAGACGCATCCCCGACGGCCCGTCAAAAACTTTACGCGTTTTGTGGAGGTCGCCCGGACATTGCTGAAGCCTCCAAAGCCCGACCTCATCGTGTTGCCTGAAGCCGCGTTCACCGGATATCTTTACGAACCTCAGGACCTGGAGGCCTTTGCAGAACCCATCCCCGGACCCACGACCGCTCGTATGGCCGAATGCGCCCGTGCCTGGGGGGTTTGGCTGGGCTTCGGTTTACTGGAGCGGACTGCCCAGGGCATCTTCAACACCGCGGTTCTGTTGGACCGAAATGGGCGCATTGTCCTGAAACATCGAAAAATCGCCGAGCAACCGCCTTTTCTGCGGGGCTCCCGGGTGCCCCTGGCCCAGACGGAATTCGGCCGCCTGGCTTTCCTGATTTGCGGCGACCTTTTTGACGAGGAAGCCTGGCAGCAAATCCCCAGGAACACCCGCCTGGTGTTGGTCCCCATGGCCCGCAGCTTCGACCAGGTATCACCAGACCCTGAACGCTGGGAACGGGAGGAACGACGCGCATATCAAGAGGCCGTAGCCCGCCTGGGTGTCACCGCGGCTCTGGTCAATGCCCTGGAGGTGGAGACGGAAGACCCCTGTTTTGGCGGCGCCATGCTGGTCTCGGGCGACGGCCGTGTGCTGGCCGAATCCCCTCACGGCACCGATACCCCCTTGGTGGAAAATCTCTGAAGGCCTTGTGGCTATCCATGGAAACGGCGCAGGCTTTCCAGCACCTGAACGAAGTCCCTTGGCAAAGGGGCCTCGAAGGTGCGGGGCTCGTCCTCGCCCGGCAGTCGCAGGGTCAGACGATGGGCGTGGAGCAGATGGCGTTGTACGGGAAGGGAAGGCTTCTTACGGCCATATAGCGTGTCCCCCACAATGGGCGCGCCAATGAAAGCGCTATGCACGCGAATCTGATGGGTCCGACCGGTAACGGGGAAGAAGCGCACCAGGGTATGCTGAGGGAAGCGTTCCACCACCTCGAACAGGGTCACCGCCTCCTTCCCTCGACCCAGGGGAACCACGCGCATTTTACGGCGGTCCTTGGGGTCCCGCTCCAGGGGCGCCTCGATTTTCCCTTTGGGCGTTGGAGGGGTACCATCCACCAGGCCCAGGTATTCCTTCTTGGCCTCCCGGTTGCGAAACTGGTCCTGCAAATACCGATGGGCCGCGTCGTTCTTGGCGATGACCATGACCCCCGAGGTGTCCTTGTCCAACCGATGGACGATGCCCGGCCGGAGTTCCCCACCGACCCCGGCCAGGTCGGGAATGTGGGCCAGGGCCGCGTGGACCAACGTGCCCTCCCAGTGTCCTGGGGAAGGATGGACCACCATTCCTGCGGGCTTGTTGAGGATGAGCACATCTTCGTTTTCGAAGAGGATGTCCAAGGGAATGGGCTCGGGACGCAAGGCGGAAGGCCGGGGCGGAGGAACATCAATGGCCACCCGACAGGGTTCCTCCAGCAGAAACCCCGTCTTGGTGACCACTTCGCCGTCCACCGTCACCCGACCTTCTTTTATCCAACGCTGAATCTGAGAGCGGGAAAAGGCCCCATCAAAGGCCCGGGTGAGAAACTTGTCCAACCGTGAGGGTTGAGGCTCGTCGAAGAAGAACACATGCTCGGCCATATGTCACCGGCCCGCCCAACGGTCCTGCGAACGACGACGAACGACGTTCCTTCCTCTCAAATATCCTGCGTCAATGTCTCCAGGAACTCCATGTTGTCCCGGGTCTTCCGCAAACGATCCAGGATGGCTTCCGTGGCCGCGGCGATGTCCATTCCCGCGCCGTTGGGAGGCGGAGTAATCATTTGCATGAACATACGGCGCATGAGCCAGACCCGTTGGGTGATGTCGGGACCCAGGAGCAACTCTTCCCGGCGCGTACCGGAGCGCTCGATGTCGATGGCCGGGAAAATCCGCCGTTCCTGCAATTTACGGGATAGGTGCAACTCCATGTTCCCTGTGCCCTTGAATTCCTCATAAATCACGTCGTCCATGCGGGAACCGGTGTCCACCAGACAGGTGGCGATAATGGTCAGGGAACCTCCGTCCTCGATGTTCCGGGCCGCGCCAAAGAAGCGCTTGGGAGGATAGAGCGCGGCCGGATCCAGACCACCCGTCAGGGTGCGACCGGACGGGGTGACCACCAGGTTGTAGGCCCGGGCGAGGCGAGTGATGGAGTCCAACAGAATGACCACGTCATAACCCACTTCCACCAGACGTTTGGCCCGCTCCAGGACCATTTCCGCTACCTGGATGTGGAGTTGCACGGGCTCGTCAAAGGTGGAAGCCACCACTTCCGCGCCTCGCACCGAACGTTGCATGTCCGTCACCTCTTCAGGGCGCTCCCCAATGAGGGCGATAAAGAGGATGACCTCGGGGTACTTGGTGGTGATGGCGTTGGCGATGTCCTTGAGGATGGTGGTCTTACCGGCCTTAGGAGGCGAGACGATGAGCCCGCGCTGACCCCGACCGATAGGGGCCACCAAGTTGATGAGCCGGGTGGAAAGGGTGAAACGGTCCGTTTCCAGGTCGAACCGTCGGTCCGGGAAGATGGGGGTCAGGTCCTCGAAGCGGGGCCGGCGGAGGGATTCCTCCGGAGGTCGGCCGTTGATGGCCTCAATACGTAACAGGGCCTGATGTTTTTCGCTGTTTCGGGGCGGTCGCACGATGCCTTGAACATAATCACCCCGGCGCAGGGCATACCGGCGAATCTGGGCTGGAGAGACGTAGATGTCATCGGAGCTGGGCTTGTAGCCCCGGGTCCGCAAGAAGCCTATGCCGTCCGGCAGGATGTCCAGCACCCCGCCGCCGACTACCAGGCCTTCCCGCTCCAATTGGGCCTGGCGGATGGCCTGGATGAGCTCGTCTTTCTTCATTCGGGTGTAGCGGGGAATGCCCAAATCCCGGGCCAGATGGCGCAATTCCTGCAACGAGGCCTGTTCCAGGGCCTGCACATCGTCGGGTACTTTAAGCGTATTGGCCATACAGCCTCCTTCTATCGAGATACCTACCTTCATCCATCCATCGGAGGATGAGTCCACCGACAGAAACACATAAATTTTTGACTATTGAACGTTCTGGGGACAGTCCATTGTGCTCTTTGTCAACGGGGAACTCTGTTTATCCCTCGATCCGGCCAGCACCGATTTGGGTGATGTGGGTTCACATCTTTGCGTTGGCCTGGTAAAGCGGGGAACGCGAGCGCTTAAAGGTCATCCTCATTATAGCACAAAGGGATGAAGATGGACAAGAATTGAGGGTCGGCCCCTCTTTACCGACCCTCATCCATGCGCCGGGCGGGAGTCGAACCCGCACGCCCGTACAGGGCACGTGCCCCTCAAGCACGCCTGTCTGCCAATTCCAGCACCGGCGCATCCGGCATCGTCTATTATAGTGCGGCTCCAAACCCTGTCAAGCAG
>WFUL01000072.1 GCA_015484985.1 Anaerolineales bacterium
GCCTTGCGATACAACGGGCGCATCTTGTGCAGGTATTTCCGGCGCTCATCCACGTTCATCGGTTCCTCGGGGGGCATGGGTTCCTCCAGTAACATTTTCTTTTGGAAGAACCCTACCACCTCGGTAACATTTTAGGTGAAAGAACGCGACCCGTGGGCCGCCAGCCTTTTCTTTGGTATGATGGGAGGACGCCACCTTCAGGCTGGAGGACAACACCATGGCGACCGTAGAAAGTGTATGCGTATATTGCGGCTCTTCGAACCAGGTGAACCCCAAGTACCTGCGGGTGGCCGCGGACCTGGGTCGCTTCCTGGCGACTCGCGGGTGCCGCATTGTGTACGGCGGCGGTAGCACCGGATTGATGGGCGCCCTGGCCGACGCGGCCCTGGAGGCCGGCGGTGAGGTCATCGGGGTAATTCCCGACCACTTCTACGTCCCCGAACTGGCCCATACAGGGTTGACCCGCCTGGAAGTGGTGCCCGACATGCATACCCGAAAAGCCCGCATGGCCCAGCTGGCCGATGCCTTCGTGGCCCTACCGGGGGGATTCGGCACCTGGGAGGAACTGTTTGAAGTGCTCACCTGGGCCCAAATCGGTCTCCATCAGAAGCCCGTGGGCCTGCTCAACGCCTTCGGTTTCTACGACCGTTTGCTGGATTTTATCCGTCACGCCCGGGAGGAAGGGTTCCTGTACAAGGACCATGAAGACCTCCTGCTGGCCCGACCCGACCCCCAAAGCCTGTGGGAGGCCCTTATCGCCTTCCGCCCCAAACCCCTGCACAAATGGCTGACCCAGCCCAAGTCCTCCCCATGAGAGATGGGAATCTTGCTGTCCGCAGTTTGAAGGCCGAAGTCGGCTCATGTTGAAGACTTCGAGGCCCAGCGTTGCGCCAAGGGAAGGGCTATCCACCAGCCCATCAGTCCCAAGACCAAATCCCGCGCCCGAATGACCACCACGACCCCCGCGGCCACCTCGAGGGGTAGCCCCAGAGTCCGGGCCGCAAGGAATTGGGCCGTCTCTAAGGCCCCAATTCCACCCGGGAGAGGAGAAAGCAAAGCCAACCGGGTCAGGACCAGGGCCAATAGAGCATCCCCCAAACCCATAGGCGCGCCCAAGAGACGCCAGAGCCAGGTGTACTCCCACACCAAACCTGCCCAGGTCAACAACGAAAGGCCGACCCATGCCAGCACCCGCCAGGGGGATTGACGCAACGCTTGCGCCATCGCTTCCTCCCACCGCGCCATGGCCGCACGCCAACGAGCAAAACGCTTCCAATGTTGGCCAAAACGGGTAAGCGGACGGTACCCCAACCACAGACTCCCCCCATACCCGACCATGCCGCCCATGACGACCAACATCACCGGAAGCCATCCAACACCTTCAAATCCCAAGGCGCCATGACCGCGCGTCGCCCACACCACACCCGCACCCAATAGCAGAAAGGTGAAGCTGCTGCCCACCTCAAAGGCCTTCTCCAGGGAGAGGGACGAAAGGGCCTGGCTCCAGGACAGCCCCTCACCACGATGGAGCCAATACACCTGTAGAGGCTCCCCGCCGAACTGGGGCCCAGGGGTGAAGTAATTCACCGCGAAGGCCGCCTGACGGTAGACGGCCATGTGGGTGAAGGTCACACGAGGGGAAAAGGCCCGGGAAATCCACCACCAGCGCAGTACAGGCAGGGTCAGGACCCCCAAATTGAGCGCGCCCCAGGCTATCCAGGCCACGCCAGGGGCCTGACGCCATCGCAAAGCGACCTCGGACCAGGCCACGCTGCGGAGCACCCCAAAGGCCCAAAGCAAGCCCACCGCCCAGGTCAGGACGAAGACGAGGGCGCGGAACCGCCGCCCCAAAAGCGTCGCCATAAGCGCTCCTCGGGTTCCCACATGCCACCCCCTATGTAAAACACCGCCGTCAGCCCCCACAACGCCACGAGGGTTTCCGTGTGCCAGGCCATGCCCGTGTGCAGGGCCATCCCCAACAGCCCCAAGGCCACCACGGCCCAGGTTCGGGCCATCCACCCCGCCAGCAGGCCCACGGCCGAAGTACCCGTCAGCAGGAGTACCAGAGCCCGACCCGTGGTGCCCGCCGGTGGGGGAAGGGACCGGGTCCAGGTTTCGAACCAGGGAAACAGACGCACCATCACCCAGGCGGCGAGACCCCAGCGCAAGACCCAGGAGATACCCCGTTTCCATAAGTTCATGGACGCACCAACCCGGGAAGTACGTCTTCCCGGCCGCACCCATCCCACCATCACCAGGCCGTCCCACAAGAAATGGGCCAGGAAGGGAAGACCGAAAGCATAAGCCGCCCAATGGGTTCCGGGGGGACCAAACACGGGCCAGAGCACGACGGCCAAGAAGCCCATCTGGACCCCGGCCAGGGCGCGCCGCAACATGCTGGAGGGGAGGGGGTACACGGGAAGCCCCCGCGCCCGACGTGCATGCTCCACGGCCAGGTACAGGTACCGGGCCAGACCCACCAACAGGTACCAGGCCGGGACCTTGCCGTAGCGCCAGGCCAGCGCCACACCCCCCAGCACCGCCAGGCCATCCAGAGCCACGTCCAGTTCCTGGCCCATGACCGTTACCCGTCCCGTGACACGGGCCACCAGTCCATCCGCAAAATCCAGAGCCACACCCACGAGGAAGAGGAGGGCGGGAATCCACGCCCGGCCATCGGGAAGGGGCGGGAGACCCACGAACCCCAGGGCGGCCAGAATCGCCATTCCCCGTGCCCACGTGACCCAGGTGGCCGGGCTCAGTGAGGGAGCGACTTCTTCCCGGCCAGGCGGATGATTGAGGGGCAACGCACGGTACATCAGGAACAACCAAAGGGCCAATAGGGGAGCCGTGCCCGCCGCCCAGACGTCCGCCCATCCTTCGGGCAGCATTTCGCGAAAGAGGCCCAGCCCACTCCCCCACAACGCGACCGAAATGAAGACCGCGACGCGCCAGCAACGCTGCAAGGCAGGGGGAACGGACCGGGGCCTCATAGGACCTTTTGGAACAATACGTCCCACTGCTGGGCCAGGTAAATCAAACGGCCCTCTTCCAGGTCCTTCATGCGGGTTCGATACCATATTTGGGCCTGCTCCGACGACACCTGGGGGTCTTGCCGCAGGGCATCATACACAGTTTCCAGAATGAAGGCAAGGAAGAAGGCTTCGTCCTCGGGGTACGCTCCCTCGCCGGTGGGGAGCACGGCCCAGTCCGATGCCCCTACGGCCAGCACACGCACCTGGGGATGGGCCACAGCCCATTCCAACAGGCGACGACCGGTGCGGGAGGAGCCTCCGGGGCGTCCCTGGATGGTGCGGTTGTCCATGCTGGCATGGTAGCGGTCCAGCAAGAAGTCTTCATCCAACTCCGGCCGCTCCGGGAGGAAGACGGTCCCGGCATCAAAATTGAGGGTGAAGTACGCAAGACCGCCGGGCTTCAGCAATCGCCACAGCAGGGGAAGGAGGGAAGGCAAATCCATCAGGTCCAACAGCGCATGGGCCAGCAACAGGTCGACGGTCTCCGCTGGGACCCGCGCCGCATAAGCATAAACGTCTTCCACCCGCCAGCGTAAGGTGAGGACCCCTCGAGGGCCTTCCAATAGGGCGGAGTCTCCTGTCACGCGAAAGGGCCATCCGCGTTCCTGAGCCCAGGTGCGCAGCCAGGGCAGCCCGACCTCGTGTAAGGCCGGATGGATGTCCAGAAGCCAGTACTCGCCCCTGTCCAACAGCCCCCAATCCATCAAACGGGCCACCATGGTACCAATGCCCGCACCCAGTTCCACGATGCGAGGGGGGTCGGACGCTATATGCGACCAAACACGTTGCAGGGCCCTGAACACATGCAGGTTCAGGGCCCGGTCGTCCACGGTGCGTTTGGCAAGCAGATAGCGCACCCAGGGGTCTTGGACAGGCAAGGGCTCACTCCTTGGCCGTCCACAGGGCGACGATGAGGGCGACTTCGACCACCTTGGTGAACACCCCCAAGGGGTCGTACAAGCCTTCCACACCCCACATGGCGAAATAGCCCACGACCGTCACCGCGGTATAGGCGATGAACACCCCACGCACCAGCCCTTTCGACAGGAACCCGGGCGTACGGGTCCAGAGGAAAAGCAAGGCCAGATAACCCAAACCGTTGAGGAAGAGCAACGTATCCAGCCCCAGGGGGAAGACCGGCAGGCCCACGAACAGGTGAATGATGGCGGTGATGAGGGTCAACAATACAATGAAACCACGCCTCTGACGCATGGCTCACCTCCTTTGGAGAACATCGAGGTAACGCGATTATACCGGAATTCTGTGAAAATTATCATGGAAAAGGGTTCCCTTTTCGGGCAAAACGCGGTATGGTGGAAGGTGCACGGCGGAGGGGGAACCGTGTATCCCATTCCTGTATGCCCATGGAGGTCCTATGCCTATTGGATGGTGGAGTGTGGGTGGTGAGATTGAACAGGGGCGATTCCTGGGTCTGGCCATCGTCCTCTTCTTGGCCGTGGTCGTGCCACTGGTGTTCAGCCGTATGCGTCGCCTGCGGATACCGGTGGTGGTAGGCGAAATCCTGGCAGGCATGGTGATTGGCGTCAGCGGTTTGGGGTGGGTCCCCGAGGGTGACCCTTTCCTGGAGCTCTTGGCCGAAATCGGTCTGGTCGTCTTGATGTTCCTGGCCGGCCTGGAAATCGACGTTCAAGCCCTGGGATTGGGACATGGTCGCCGACAAACCCGTCCCCGAGAAGCAAAGGAGCATTCAACTTCAGGCCCCGGCCCTTTACGTCTGGCCTTGGAGTACTTCGCCTTGACCCTGGCCCTGACCGGTGCCGCTTCGTTGTTGCTATGGCGCATGGGCTTGGTTCAAGATCCCATCTTTATCGCCCTGATTCTGGCCACCATTTCGCTGGGCGTGGTCATGCCTGTGCTCAAAGAGCAGGGATTGTTGGGAGGGCGGTATGGGCAGACCATTTTGGTTTCGGCCTTGGTGGCCGACTTCGCCACCATGATTCTCATCACCGTACAAGTCGCCGTTCTTTCCAAGGGTCTAACCTTTGAAATTCTCCTGGTCAGCATCCTGTTCGTGGTGCTTTTCGGGCTTTATCGCCTGGGCCTTGTGGTCCTCCCTGGGATGCGTTCGCTCATTGACGATTTGAGCAACGCCACGACCCAAATCCACATTCGGATTGCTTTCCTGCTTCTGGTGACCTTTGTCGCGCTGTCCGAGGTCTTGGGCACGGAGGTCATTTTAGGGGCCTTCCTCGCCGGTCTGCTCATCTCCATGTTGAGCCGCGGGGAAGACCATCTGGTGAAGCACCAATTGGAAAGCATCGGATACGGTTTCTTCATCCCCATCTTCTTCATCATGGTGGGTGTGAACTTCGACATCGGTGTCCTCTCGGCCGCGGAGGGCATCTGGTTCCTCATCCCCTTCCTGGTCGTCGCCGCCTTCGTTACGAAAATCGCGCCCGCCTGGGTGTTCACCCGGGCCTTTCCCAAGCGGGCCAGCTACGCCGGCGGTGTGCTGCTGTCGGCCCAGCTCTCGTTGACCGTGGCCGCCGCTGAAATTGGGCGTCAACTGGGCATCTTGAGCGAAGCCGTGGTCATGTCCCTCATCCTCATGGCCCTCATCACCGTAACCGTAGCGCCGTTGATTTTCACCTCTCTCATGCGCCCCTACCAGAAGCCCGAACGCCCCATCCTCATCATCGGTGCGGGAGCGGTAGGGGTCCAAATGGCCCAGCAACTGGCAGGGCATGGAACGCACGTGCTGCTTTTGGACGACGACGAACAGCGGATCGCGGAGGCCCGCAAAATGGGCCTGGAAGCCCATCACGTAAACCTTTCCGCCCAAGGGGTGGCCCCGTATTTGGACGGCGCGCATACCGTCATCGTGGCCTCCAGCGACCCGGAACGCACCGTGGAATGGGCCCGGCTGGTACGCGGGGTCTTCGGCGTGGAACGGGTGCTGGCCCTCAACGCCAATCCCGGCAGCCGCCGCCTGCTCCAGGACATGGGCGTCCACTGCATCTCCCCCCTGGAAGCCCAGGCCACTTTCATGGCTCTCATGGCCCGCAACCCCGACCTGCTCCACCTGCTCACCTCGACCCAGGACAACCGGGACGTTCTGGAAATCACCATCCGCAATCCCGCCCTGGACGGCAAGCGCCTGCGAGACCTGAACCTGCCACCCCACGCTTTGGTGCTGGCCATCCACCGCGGCGGCGAGTACCTCATCCCCCGGGGCGATACCCGGGTGCGCATCGGCGACGTGCTCACCATCCTGGGTACTCTGGAGGATTTGGAACGGGTGCAGGCCCGGCTGGGCCCACCACAACACACCCTATAGAGCAAATCAAACTGTTCATAACTCAACAGACAACTTGATAACCAGGCGATTCCTTGACGAAAAGAAGGGGCCTCCGTTATACTCGTGGCCATCTCCAACCCCGTGAAGAGGAGGTGCGCCATGGCGGAGGCGCGTGAACGTCGTCCCCATCCGGAAGAGGCCGGCGTCCAGGTCAGTGAATCTGAAGTCGCGGTGCACTGGGGTGAAGAAGAGTACTATCACCCTCCCATGCGCTTTATCGCGCAAGCCAATTTCACCGATACCGAGGTCTTCCGACGCTTTTCTGAAGAACATTTCCCTGAGTGTTTCAAAGAGTATGCGGATTTGCTGGACTGGTATCAATACTGGCATACCACCCTGGATACCAGCAATCCCCCCTTTTGGAAATGGTTTGTGGGAGGCAAACTTAACGCCTGTTATAACTGTGTGGACCGCCACCTGGATGAATACCGTACGAAGGCAGCCTTTATCTTCGTACCCGAACCCGAAGACGAACCTCACTCCGTGGTGACCTATCAGGACCTGTACATCCGAGTCAATGCTTTTGCCGCTTTTTTGCGGGACCTGGGGCTGAAGAAGGGCGACCGGGTGACCATCTTCATGCCCATGGTGACGGAACTGCCCATCACCATGCTGGCCTGTGCCCGGCTGGGCATCATCCACTCCGTAGTCTTCGCGGGCTTCAGCGCCCAGGCCTGTGCCGACCGCATCGTGGACTCGGGAAGTCGGGTCCTCATCACCATGGACACCTACTGGCGTAATGGAACACTCCTGGATCATAAGGCCAAAGCCCACCAGGCCGCGGAATTGGCCGCCCAGATGGGCCAACCCGTGGAGAAGGTCCTAGTCTGGCGTCGTTACCGGGGGGAATACCACTCGGAAGCGCCCATGCAGGAGGGCCGCGACCTCTTCGTCAACGACGAGCTCAAGAAATACCGAGGCGCCCGGGTGGAACCGGAGGTCATGAACGCCGAGGACCCCCTGTTCATCATGTACACCAGCGGCACTACGGGCAAGCCCAAGGGTCAGGTGCACAGTACGGGGGGGTATCTGGCCTACGTGGCCTGGACGAGCAAGAACGTCCTGGACATCCATCCCGAGGACGTTTACTGGTGCATGGCGGACATCGGCTGGATTACCGGTCACTCGTATATCGTGTACGGCCCTCTGGCGGTGGCCGGGACCAGCGTCATTTACGAGGGCGTGCCCACGTACCCCGACTCCGGCCGGCCCTGGCGCATTGCCGAGGACCTGCATGTGAACATCTTTTACACCTCTCCTACGGCCATTCGTATGCTCCGTCGGGCCGACCCCGAGGGTCCCAAAAACTACAACCACCACTTCAAACTCATGGGCACGGTGGGCGAACCCATCGAGCCGGAAGTCTGGCGATGGTACTACCACGTGGTGGGCAAGGGCAAGGCCGTCATCATCGACACCTGGTGGCAGACGGAAACGGGCGGGTTCCTGTGCAGCACCATCCCCGCCCTGCACCCGGCCAAACCCGGCAGCGCCGGCCCTGCCCTTCCGGGCATCTACGCGGTCATCCTGGATGAAGAGGGGCGGGAAATCCCGCCAGGCGCGGGAAAAGCGGGCAACCTGTGCATCCGCAACCCCTGGCCGGGCATCTCCATGGGCATCTGGGGCGACCCCGACCGCTGGGTGAAGACCTACTACGCCAAGTACAACAAGGACCCCAACAGCAAAGACTGGCGGGACTGGCCCTACTTCGCGGGGGACGCGGCCACCCAGGCCGCGGACGGGTATTTCCGCATCCTGGGTCGGGTGGACGATGTCATCAACGTGGCCGGCCATCGGCTGGGCACCAAGGAACTGGAGTCCGCGGTGCTCACCGTACCCGAGGTGGCCGAGGCCGCGGTGGTGCCGCGCATCGACCAACTCAAAGGTCGGGTGCCCGAGGTCTACATCTCTCTGAAACCCGGCATCCAACCCGACGCGGACATCCAGCAAAAGGTGGTCAGGGCCATCGAAACCATCATCGGCAAGATTGCCCGACCCAAGAACGTGTACATCGTGCCCGACCTGCCCAAGACCCGTTCGGGCAAAATCATGCGCCGGGTACTGGCGGCCATTTCCAACGGACAGGACGTGGGCGACGTGACCACCCTGGCCAACCCCGACGTAGTGGACACCATCCGCCGCATGGTACAGGAAGAAGAGGTGTGGTGGCTGTAACGCCGGTTTTCTCTGGAAAGACCTAAAGAGACGGTGGCTGCGCCACCGTCTCTTTTGTTTTCGCTTGACAACCCCCTCGCGAGGATGCTATGGTAGCCCACAGACGTGCCAGGAGGGCAAGCCTATGACCGTCATCCAACCACGGACCCAGGACGTCCTCCAAACCACCCTGGAGAACGGACTGACCGTTTTGCTCAAACCCATCCCCACGGCGCCTGTCATCAGCCATTGGATTTGGTACCGCGTGGGGTCCAGGGACGAACCCACGGGGCGGACAGGCATCTCCCACTGGGTGGAACACATGCTTTTCAAGGGCACGCCCCAATTCCCTGCCGGGGTGCTGGACAAAGCCATCTCCCGTACCGGAGGCTACTGGAACGCCTTCACCTACATGGACTGGACCACGTACTTCGAGACCCTGCCCGCGGAGCACATCGACCTGGCCCTGCGCCTGGAAGCCGACCGCATGGTAAACGCGCTCTTCGACCCCAAAGAGGTGGAATCCGAACGCACCGTCATCCTCTCGGAACGCCAGGGCTACGAAAACGAACCCCTGTTCCTGTTAGGCGAAGAGGTACAGGCGGCCGCCTTCCGGGTTCATCCTTACCACCATGAAGTCATCGGGGACGTGGCCGACCTGGAACGCATGACCCGAGAGGACCTCTACGACCACTACCGCACGTATTACCGGCCCAACAACGCGGTCCTGGCTCTGGCCGGCGCGTTCGACCCCGAGGCCATTCTGGAACGAATTCGGCGTTACTTCGGGGACCTCGAACCCGGCCCTGAACCGCCCCGCCTGGAGCGGCCCGAACCGCCCCAACGGGGAGAGCGCCGGGTGGAAGTGCGGGGGCCTGGTGAGACCACCTTCCTTCAGGTGGCCTATCGGGCTCCCCGGGGTGCCGACCCCGACTTCTTCCCCATGCTGGTCCTGGCTTCCCTGCTCACCGGCCCGGTGAACCTCAACCTGTTCGGCAGCGGCATCACCAACCATACCTCTCGCTTGTATCAGGCCCTGGTGGAGACTCGCTGGGCCGTAGGTGTGGGGGGCAGCCTGAGCGCCACGGTGGACCCCTTCCTGTACTGGATTACCGTCACCGTACACCCCCAGAAGGACCCCGACGGCCTGCTGCGTCGCCTGGATGAGGAAATCCTTCGCCTGCAGGAGGAAGGCCCCCTTCCCGAGGAACTGGAGCGGGCCCGCAAACAGGCCCAGGCCTTGTTCGCCTACGGCAGCGAGAGCATCACCAACCAGGCCTACTGGCTGGGCTACAGTGCCATGTTCGCGGACTACGACTGGTTCCGCTCCTTCCTGAGTCGGCTGCAGGCCGTAACCGCGGACCAGGTCCGGCAGGTCGCTCGCACCTACCTGCAACCCCATCGGCGAGTGGTGGGCGTCTACCTTCCCACAGGAGGAAACCATCATGGGTAAGCCGCCCGTGACCGCCCTGCCCGGCCCCGAAGACATCCACCGGGTGGAACTGTCCAACGGCATCGTGGTGCTGGTCCGCCATCATCCCCATAGCGCTTCGGTCGTGCTGCGGGGTGTGGTGTTCGCCGGCGCGTATTGGGACCCTCTGCCCAAGATGGGCCTGGCGGCCTTCGTGGCCTCCATGCTCAAACGGGGTACGACCAGGTACACCCATCGGGAAATCTACGACCTGTTGGAATCCCGGGGCGCGAGCCTCAACTTTGCCGCCCATTTCCACACCGTGGGCTTCGGTGGCCAGGCCCTGGCCGAGGACCTGCCTCTGCTCCTGGAACTTCTGGCCCAGACCCTTCGCCACCCCACCTTCCCGCCGGAGGAAGTGGAAAAGCGCCGGGACCAAATCCTGACCTCACTGGACCTCCAGGCCCAGGACCCCGAGGCTATGGCCGAACGCACCTTCGACGCCATCCTGTACCGAAACCATCCCTACGCACGGCCTGAAGAAGGCTTCCCGGAAACCATCCAGACCATCACATGTGAGGACCTGGTGACCTTTCATGCCCGCCATTACGGTCCCCGACATATGATTCTTGTCGTGGTGGGCGCGGTTCCCCCAGACGATGTGGTGGACCTGGCCCGCCGTAACCTGGAAGACTGGCAGGCTCCCGAACAACCCGAACCCCCGGCCCTTCCCCCTGTGGAACCGCTCCCGGGCACGGTCCGCCGTTTCGTTCCCATCCCGGACAAGAGCCAGGCCGATATCGTGCTGGGCGTGGTGGGCCCATCTCGACGGGACCCCGACTATCTCCCTGCGGCCCTGGGGAATAGCATCCTGGGACGTTTCGGACTCATGGGCCGCCTGGGGGACGTGGTCCGGGAGCAGGCGGGGTTGGCGTACTACGTTTACTCCAACCTGGGCGCGGGATTAGGGCCCGGTCCCTGGGAAATCCACGCCGGGGTGGCACCGGACAACGTACCCCGGGCCATTGAACTCATCGTGCAGGAAATTCGGCGTTTCGTCCAGGAACCCGTCACCGAAGAAGAACTCCATGACGTGAAGTCCGGAGCCCTGGGGCGGCTTCCCCTGAGCCTGGAAACCAACGCCGGCGTGGCGTCCGCCCTGTTGAACATGGAACTTTACGACCTGGGCCTGGATTACCTCCAGCGTTACCCCGACCTGGTGCGTGGGGTCACCCGAGAGGCCATCCTGGAAACCGCACGCCGCTATTGGGACCCCGAGCGTCTGGCCATTGCCGTCGCCGGGCCCGAATTCCCTGGCGGGGAGTCGTGGCCACAAGGCGCGCCCACGCCCGCCTGGTTTGCGCGAAAGGCGACGTAACGCCAACAGAGTAGGGTGGGACGACGAGGCCGTCCCACCCTCTTTTCCTTTTAGCCCAAAGCCCGCTCGAAGAAGTCGGCCAAGGCCTTGTACAGGACTCGTTGGTTCTTGGGCTTGACGATGCCATGGCCCTCGTCCTCGAAAACCAACAGTTCGTAGGGAATCCCGTGGGCTTCCAGGCGCTCCCGCACCACCCGCACGTTTTCCGGGGTAACGTTGGGGTCTTGCAGGCCCTGCACGATGAGCAACTTCCCCCGGATATTCTGCACGAAGTTGATGGGAGAGCGCTCGTAATACTTCTCGGGCACCTCCTGGGGACTGCCCCCCATCATTTCCTCGCTGTAGGGACGCAGGTCCGGTCGGGTGGTTTCGTAATCCACCACCAGGTCGGTCATCCCGCAAATCGGCGCGGCCGCGGCGATGACCTCCGGCGGGTAATGGGTGATGAGGAACCAGGAACTGTACCCGCCGTAGGAGGTGCCGGTCACGCCCACCCGTCCCGGCTCGGCCAGGCCGTCCCGAATGAGGGCTTCCGCGCCGGTAGCGATGTCCGCCTGTTCCCGGCCTCCCCAGCCGTCTTCTTTGATGGCTTCCTGGAAGGCCAGTCCAAACCCTGTGCTCCCCCGGTAGTTCACGGCCAGAACGTTGAACCCCCGGGCCACGAAGTACTGAATGGGCGTGATGAGTTCGTCTTCAATGTGGGATGTGGGCCCCCCATGAATGTAGATGATGGCCCGCTTTCGGTTGGGCCGTGCCCGGTACAGCCACCCTTGAATTTCCAGCCCATCCACAGAGCGCCAGCGAAAGTCTTCCGCGGGCGTCAGGTCTTCGGGGGAAAGCGGGGTCACGTCCCAGACCCGGGTGAGGGAAGCCACAACGTGAAGGAGCCCCTCCTCCCCTTTTCGGGCCAGCACCACATCCCGGGGATGCGTTGAGCGATAGTACAGGCCCACCCACAAATCCGGGTCATGGGCCGGGTGGCCCAGAGGAAGGAAGGTTCCCCGGTCCACGACCAGCGGTTCCAGCCGCGGCGCATCCGGTCGCCACAACCAGGCCTGAGCCCGGGCCTCCCGCACTTGCATCAGGACCACCTCTCCCTGGGGCGTAGGCCAGGCCGACTCCACGTCCCAATCCGGGTCGTCCACAATCCAGGTGATACGCCCTGTGGACACATGGTACAGGCCCGCCCGCCGGTACGGCGGTTCATGTTCCAGGTTCTCGGCGGTGAAAAGCACATGCTCGCCATCGGGCATCCATCGGGCCCATACCTTGGCCCGGTCGCCGAAGTTCAGGACTTCCCGGTCCTCCGAGCCATCCGGGCGCACCAGATGAACCTGCCGACCCGAGGGGTGCCGGTCCTTACGGGTATAGAGCACCCAGGTGCCCTGGGGATTCAACAAAGGCGCGGTCCAGGCAGGTCGCAACGGTCGGGCAATGGCCAGCCGTTCGCCTGTACGCAGGTCCAGCCGGTAAATCCATGTAGGCTCGATGACCCTGCCCTGCTCGAAGTCATAATTGGCCCCGTAAAACAGATACCGACCTTCGGGCGACAGTTGACCGCCCCGGGGGAAATAGGGAGGATGGTGTTCCGTCAGGGGCATCATTTCGCCAGGATGGGACAACCGGACGAGGAACAATTGCGTGCGCTCGTCGCTGTAACGGTCCTCCTCCACCACAACACCCTGGGCATCAAAGGTCCAGGAAACCAGGGTGGTTTCGCCCTCGGCTTCGGTCAGGGCCACAGGAGCCCTTTCTCCCGTCGTGGCCGTGGCAAACACCTGCGCGGTGGGCTGACGTCGGTACCATGTCCAGGCCACGTGTCGGGCATCGGGCGCAAGCCGGGCATCCCATACCTGGGGCAGGCTCAAGAGATGGTCCAACAAACGGTCGGGATGCATGGTCAACCTCCCAAAGGGCGGGTACCGCGAACGATTCCAAACACATAGTGTACCGGGGTTTGGACCAAAGCATGGACATAATACCAGTTCTCCTGCAAGATGAAACAGAGAAGAGATAAAACAAGCCGCGGCTTGTTTTATCTCTCTTTTCCTCACGGTCCTGGAGCCACGGAGGCCTATGCGAAGGCATCTTTTATCCGCCAGGACAGACAAGGGGCGTCCGAAGCGGCGATGATGAGAATTTGAAGAAAAAGGCCTGAAGGCGACGCGAGGCTGTCCAAGCCTCAACATGATGTACACTATAGACCTCGATACCTGACGCGCAGGAGGGGAACGTGCAGTCCCAGGATGAACTAGTTTTCCTCAAATGGGGTGGGTCCCTCATCACGGTGAAGGACCGGCCCTTTACCGTGCGGGAGGACGTGCTTCGGAACCTGGCCCACGCCGTGGCCCAGGCACGAAAGCAGGCCCCCGACCTGCGATTGGTCTTGGGGCACGGGTCAGGTTCCTTTGGGCACACCGTGGCCCGCCGGTACAGGACGCGCGAAGGGGTGTCCACGCCCATCCAGTGGCGGGGTTTCGCGGAGGTGGCCCGGGCCGCGGCCCGACTGCACCAGCGGGTGTTGGACGCGCTACTGGAGGCCGGCGTACCGGTCCTTTCCTTTCCTCCCTCGGCCACCGTTTTGGCCCAGGACGGTCAGGTCCTTTCCTGGTTTCTGGACCCCCTCACCATGGCCCTGGAACAGGGTTTGGTCCCCGTCATTTACGGCGATGCCGTACTGGACCGGGGGCGGGGCGGCACCATCCTCTCCACGGAGGACCTCTTCGTCGCCCTGGCGGCCCGTTTGAAGCCCCGGCGCATCTTACTGGCCGGTCGTGAACCCGGGGTCTGGGCCGATTATCCCCACAACACCCAGCTCCTGGAGGTCATCACGCCGGAGACCTGGAGCCGCTGGCAGCAGGCCGTCGGTCCCTCCGATGCGCCCGACGTGACCGGGGGAATGCGGGAAAAGGTGCGACTTATGTTGAGCCTCGCGTTACAATGGGACGTAGAAGGATGGATTTTCAGCGGTGAACATCCGGACCGCGTGATGAATGCCCTGTTGGGACAGCCGGTGCCCGGAACCCGCATCACGCGGGCACAGGACGGGGAGGTACAACCATGACGACCTGGGGAATCCCGGTGCTCTATCATGACGAATTCATACTGATTGTGGACAAGCCTTCCGGGTTACTCTCCATCCCCGATGGCTATCGTCCCGAACTCCCCCACCTGCGTTCCGTCCTGGAACCGCAATGGGGACCGGTATGGCCCATCTACCCTCTGGACAAGGAAACCAGCGGTGTTTTGCCTTTGGCGCGGGACAAGGACACCCGTAAGGCCTTGCGTCGTCAGTTCGAGCGTGGTGAGATGGAACGGGTGTTCCACGTGATTGTGCGGGGGAATCCGGAATGGGAAACCTACGTCGCCCGCCATCCCTTGCGCACGAATGTAGGCCGACGCAAGCGCACGGTGGTGGACCCTCAGCGAGGCCAGCCAGCCGAAACCCACTTTCGGGTGCTGGAACGCCTGGGTCGCTATGCCCTGGTGGAAGCCAGGCCCCTCACGGACCGACGACATCAAATTCGGGTCCATCTGTATGTTTTGGGCCATCCCATCGTCGGCGAACCCCTGTACGGACCGGGGCGCCTGGAGGAGGACCCGTTGGAACGCCTCGCGGTGCACGCCCGCCGGGTGGTCTTCCAGCATCCCCAGACAGGAGAAACCATCCGGGTGACCGCGGAACATCCCGAGGATTTCACCCGGGCTCTGGAGTCCCTCCGCATGGAAATGGCATGGGTGGATACCGAAGTGGAGGAGTAAGGATGAAGCGTGGCTGCATCGTTGTCGCCCTTCTGGTCGCGGGTTTCCTGCTGGCGGCATGCCAGACCCCACGGCCCGCGCCAACGCCCACGGAGACCGCTCTCCCCTCCCCAAGCCAAC
>WFUL01000073.1 GCA_015484985.1 Anaerolineales bacterium
CCATTGAAACCCTACGCGCTCACGCGGACCGACGCTTGCAAAGCCGCTTCGAGGCTGGCGAATTCATCTGGGACGAGGACCTGGCTCCTGCTTTCCCCCCCCAGACCTTCTGGTATCTGTATGGTCAGCCTCGATGATGCACATTCATGAGGCGGCGCCTTTGCCGCCTCATCGATTTATTGGCGACTCCGTAAGTCTTCCCGTCGCGGGCTGAACACATCCAGGACCCGTGCGCCCTGGGGCCCGGCCTGGGCCGCGTGGCGGGCGTTGGGAGGCACCACGGCCACCATCCCCGGGGTGAGCACCTTCTCCTCGCCTTCGATGGAAAAACGCAACTCGCCCTCCAGTACCACGGTGATTTGCTCGTGGGGATGCGCGTGCTCCGGCACCACCACGTTGGGCTCCAGGTCCACGTACGAAAGGCTCATACGCTCCCCACCCAGCACCCGAAACCGGGTCCCGGCCAGGGGCGACTTGATGGGCAACTCATCGAGGTGATAGAAGGGCATGGGAACCTCCTCTCATCCCTCCAGCAATCTGCGCAGGATGGCCTGCACCTCCTGGGGGTTGGCCTTGCCGCGGGTTTCCCGCATCACCTGGCCCACAAACCATCCCAACAGGCCCTTCTTGCCCGCGCGATATTTGGCTGCCTCCTCGGGATGGGCCTCCACGATACGGGCGCACAGGGCCTCCAGAGCCGCGGTGTCCTGCATCTGGGCCATGCCTTCGGCCTCGACCACCACCTTGGGCTCCTGGTCCCGTTCCTGCACCAGGGGGATGAGTTTCTTGGCCGCGTTCTTGTGAATCACCCCCTGGTCCACCAGGCGCAGGATGGCGGCCAGGCGCGCCGGCGTCACCCGCAAGTCGTCCCAGGTCAGCCGCTGCTCGTTCATCAACCGCAAGATGTGGTTGATGACCAGATTGGCCACGGCCTTGGGGGAACCGCCGTAGGCCTTCACCGCGGCCTCGAAGTAATCCGCCAGGGCCCGTTCCGTGGTCAGCACCCGGGCGTCGTACTCGGGCAGGCCATACTCCTCCTGGAAGCGCTTTTCTCGCTCCCAGGGCAGTTCCGGGAGCTCCGCCGCCACCTCTTCCAGCCAGGCCCTGTCCACCACGATGGGCAACAGGTCGGGTTCCCGGAAGTAGCGGTAATCGGCTTCCGTTTCCTTTCCCCGCATCTTGCGCAACACCCGCTGGTGCTCGTCCCACTCCAGGGTCCAGGCCTCGATCTGGCCGCCGGCCTCCAGCACCTGAATCTGGCGCTGGATTTCCTGTTCGATGGCCGGGCGCAGCAGGTCGATGAGGTTCACGTTCTTGATTTCCGTCTTCTCCCCCAGGCTCTGGCTTCCCTTGGGGCGCACCGAGACGTTGGCATCGCACCGAATGTGGCCCCGTTCCATATGGCCCAGGGAAACGTCCAGCCATCGCACCAGTTGCCGCAACCGGGTGAGGAATTGCGCGGCTTCTTCCGGGGACCGGATGTCCGGCTCGGTCACCAGTTCGATGAGGGGCACGCCGCACCGATTGAAATCCACGAAACGCCGGCCCCCTTCCCGCTTGGTCTTGCCCGCGTCCTCCTCCAGGTGCAGCCGACGGATGCGAATCCGCCGACCGTTCTCCAGGGGAAGCGCGCCCCCGGTGGCCAAAGGCTGGTCGTACTGGGAAATCTGATACCCCTTGGGCAGGTCGGGGTAGAAGTAGTTCTTGCGGGCGAAGTAGGAAACCTCGGCCACCTCCGCGCCCAAGGCCAGGGCCAGCCGCAGGGCCTTCTCCACCGCGACCCGGTTGAGCACGGGGAGCACGCCGGGATGTCCGGTGCACACCGGGCAGATTTGGGTATTGGGCTCGGCCTCCCAGGGGTCCGCGGAACAGGAACAGAAAATCTTGCTCTTGGTGTTCAACTGAATGTGAATCTCCAGGCCGATGACGGGCTCGTAGGCGGTCATGAAGAACCTCCCGCGTTCAGACTACTCGCGCACCGCACGGAGCAGGAAGCCCGCTCCCGCACCGATGAGGATGGACGCCCAGATGGACACGCGCGCATATCCCAGATTCCGGGCCAGCAAGGCCACACCCAGGGCCAGAAGCACACCCCCCAACACGAAACTCCCTTCCCGACGGGTCTGGAAGCGCTGCACCACCATTTGCGCGCCCCAGACCACGAGAATCAAGGGCCACAGCTGGAAGAGCCAATCCAGCACCCCGGGGAGTGGGCGCGGAAAGGCCACCCCGGCCTCGGCCAATCCCCAGGCCAGCAGGAAAAGGCCAAGCAAAATCCAGGTCAGACGACGGGGCATCCCCACCCTCCTAATCAAGGCGACTCGGCACGGGCAACGGCCCGCCCACGGCCTGCTCGTAGGCATAGGCGGCCCGCAGGAGCAGGTCCTCGCGGAAGTCCGGTGCGATGAACTGCACGCTCAAGGGCAGGCCCTGCCGATTCAGACCCGCAGGCACCGCGATGGCCGGCACCCCCGCGTGGTTCGCGGCCACCAGGAGCTGGTCCATATACTGCATGAGCACCGTATCGCCGTACACTTCGCCCACCCGGAAAGCCGGCGTGGGCGTGGTCGGCCCCAGGAGCACGTCCAGCCGATACGGGCCTTCGGGGTCGAAGATGCGCTCGAAATCCCGGCGAATGAGGGTGCGCACCCGCAGCGCGCGCTCGTAATACCGCTGGCTGTACTGGGCCGCGCTCACGTACATCCCCATGAGAATGCGCACCTTGGGTTGCAGGCCGAAGCCCTGCCCCCGGGTCTTGCGGTACATCTCCCAGAAGTCCTCCACCGGCTCGGGGGTGCGGTAGCCGTACTTCACGCCATCGTAACGGTGCAGGTTGGACGCGGCCTCCACCCGGGAAATCACGAAGTACGCGGGAATGCCGTATTCCAGATGGGGCAGGGGCACGTCGTCCACGATGTCCGCGTCCAGGTCCGCGAGCAGGTCCGCGGCCTTGCGCACCGCGGCCTCAATTTCCGGGTCAATGCGGGTCTCCACCAGTTCCCCGGTGGCCTGGTCCACGTAGGTGATGCGGAACATATCGGGGGAAAGGCCGATGCGCAGGCCCCGCACGCCCTTGTGCATCTCCGCGAGGTAGTCAGGCACCGGCCGGGTCGCGGCCGTTGCGTCGTACCGGTCCGGCCCGGCCATCACCTGCAGGGCCAGGGCCGCGTCGGTCACCGTGCGGGTGATGGGACCCACGGTGTCCAGGGACGAGGCGAAGGCAATCAGGCCGTATCGGGAGACCCGGCCATAGGTGGGCTTGAGCCCCACCACCCCGCAAAAGGCCGCGGGCTGGCGGATGGACCCCGCGGTATCCGTGCCCACGGAAAGGGGACCCATCCCCGCGGCCACCGCGGCCGCGCTCCCGCTGGAGGACCCACCGGGCACCCGGTCCAGGTCCCAGGGATTGCGGGGCGCGGGCTGATAGGCCGTGGATTCCCCCGAAGAGCCAAAGGTGAACTCGTCCAGGTTGACCTTGCCCAGCACCACCGCGCCCGCGGCTTCCAGCCGGGCGACCGCGGTTGCGGTATAGGGCGCGATGTACTCGTACAGAATGCGGGACCCCGCGGTGGCCCGCACGCCTTCCACGGTGAGGATATCCTTGACGGTGATGGGCACGCCCGCGAGGGGCCCGGGGTCCTCGCCGGCGGCCACGCGGCGGTCGATGGCCTCGGCCTGCCGGCGGGCCCGTTCCTCGGTCAGGGTGATGAACGCGTGCACGCCGGGATGCTGCCGATGCAGGGCTTCGGGGTCCTCGCCGGGAGCCAGGAGCCGGACGGAGGCCCCTTCCACCGCGCGGATGCGCTCCAACACGGCTTCCAGGACGTCCCGGGCCGACGCCTTTCCGGCCCGAACGGCTTGGGCGATGTCCCACGCGGTCGCGGTGTAGTCCATGAGCGCCTCCAGGAAAATTCCGATATCCTCACAATAAGGACTTCGTATCCTCGTTGATTATAACGGCCTTTCTGCAGGAGAACGAATCCCTGGACGGGCCGACGGTCACCCGCTATTCCTCACGTCTCCCCCACCACTTCCGCAGGCGCTCCGCGATTTCCCGCTCATAGCCCTGGTCGGAGGGAATGT
This sequence comes from Anaerolineales bacterium, assembly GCA_015484985.1. GTDB lineage: Bacteria > Chloroflexota > Anaerolineae > Anaerolineales > DRMV01 > S139-71. Next base: position 4,084 of record WFUL01000073.1, read on the forward strand.
AGAAGCGCGCCTCCCGGGCTTCGGGCGGTCGGTAGACCTGCCGCACGAAGTGGTCCGGGTGGGCATGGGGGTACTCGTACCCCTCGCCGTGCCCCAGGGCCTTCCGGTCCCGATGGGCGTCCCGCAGGTGCAGGGGCACTTCACCCACACCGTGTTCCCGGATGAAATCCAGGGCTTTGAAAATCGCACCCACGCGATTGGACTTGGGCGCGGTGGCCAGGTACAGGGTAGCCTGGGCCAGGTGGTAAATGCCTTCCGGCAGGCCCGTCCATTCGAAGGCCTGGGCCGCAGCCGCAGTGTGCACCAGGGCCATGGGGTCGGCCAAACCCACGTCTTCCGCAGCCAGGATGAGTAACCGGCGCAGGATGAAGCGGGGATCCTCACCCGCCTCCAGCATGACCGCGAGCCAGTACAGGGCCGCGTCAGGGTCGGAGCCTCGCACAGACTTAATGAACGCGGAAATCACGTCATAGTGCATGTCTCCGGCCTTGTCGTAGCGTACGGCCCGCTTTTGGAGCACCTGCTGCATCCATGGCAGGTCGATATGGCGGATACCGCCGGGGTCCGGATCCCGACTTTCCACCGCGAGTTCCAACACATTCAACGCCCGCCGTGCGTCACCGCCCGCGGCCCGGGCCAGGAAGTCCAGGGCTTCATTGGTGACCTGGACCTTCTGCCCACCGTACCCACGTGGGTCGGCCAGAGCCCGTTCCAGTAAGGCGCGGATGTGTTCCGGCGAGAGAGGATGGAGTTGGAAGACCTGGGAACGGGAGACCAAAGGCGCGATAACTTCGAAGTAGGGGTTCTCCGTAGTCGCGCCGATGAAAATCACGGTTCCGTCCTCGACATAGGGCAACAAGGCATCCTGCTGGGCCTTGTTCCAGCGGTGGACCTCGTCCACGAAGAGCACTGTGGGCCGGCCGTAGTACTTGCGTTGTTCTTGTGCCTCTTCAATGGCTTTTTTCAGGTCGGCCTTACCGGCAAAGACCGCGGAGAGCTGAATGAAGTGGGCATCCCAAGACCGAGCCAGCAAGCGGGCCAGGGTGGTCTTACCCGTACCCGGCGGTCCCCAGAGGATAAGGGAAGGAAACCCGCGGCCGGTCTCCATGGCCCGGCGCAGGGGCCTGCCCGGTCCCACCAGGTGCTCCTGGCCTACGAATTCGTCCAAGGAGCGTGGCCGCATCCGGGCCGCCAGGGGCATGTGGCGCTCCCGCTCCTTTTGGACACGATGGTCGAAAAGGTCGGATGGAGTCAAGGCACTACTACCCGTTTCGTTTCCGTAAACTCACAAACATGCTCCAGGCCGCTCTCTCGGTCTAACATCAACCCTCTCGTGAGATAGCACACTTGTATTGTAGCCTGAATTGGGCGCGGGACCGCAGGAAAGAAAAACAAACAACAAATTGATGGGGCGGCTTCGCCGCCCCATCAATTTGTTGTTGCACTTGCGGCTCTGTACCGGAAAAACTATGCGAAGGTGTAAAAACCTTTCCATAATCCACGTAGAACAGCGGGTCGCCCGCTGCGTCGAAGTTCGTTCCATATGTTTCACTTTTCAAAAGACTTAGTATAACCATACAACACGGACTGCAAGATGGCCGAGGGGAATCACAAAATCCGTTGGGATTCTCCCCAATCGGCATCATTCCCCCGTAAGGGCCTGGGTTCGCCGGGTATCGGGCACGACAAAGTAACCGTCCTCTTCCTCGGGTGCCAGATCCCGCAAACGTTCGGGATGGGGATAAGGACGTACTTCGTCCTCCCGAAGCGACGCCCGGTCTTCGGAGCGATAGGGTACACCATGGGAGG
>WFUL01000074.1 GCA_015484985.1 Anaerolineales bacterium
AGGCGAGAGCATTGGGCTGACCGGGTACAGGACCGCAAACAAGGAGAAATATTGATGCAGCGGCGGCGAAGCCGCCGCTGCATCAATATTTTCCCTTTGTGGGTCCCGTGCCCGGTTAGAACTACCCCTAATCGTTTCTTACATCCACACCCGCCTACTAAACTGAAACAGTCTCGGATGGCTCTGATCGGGCATGAGACCGTAGGGAAGGACATAAATTATGGAGCGGAAAAGCCGCCCCACACACAATTTCTTTTTCTCTAGGTCCTGGGCCCGATAAGGCCTGAGCGGTTTCATCTCAGAGGAGAATGGGCATCAAGGGCAGAAGGGAGGAGATTCGTCGGGTTCGGTGTAGACGATGCCCTGGGGGAAAACGTCCGTCTGCTTGTAGCCCCGCACCAACCGGGCCAGGCAGGGCCAGTAGACGTCCCTTTGGGCCATGACGGCCTGGCTATGCCCCATCTGCCGAAACACCCAGAGCAATTTGGGCGGCTGCGCGGCCCGGTACAGCGCGTAGGCATGGTCCACCGGGATGACCCGGTCTTCTTCCCCGTGCAAGAGCACCAGGGGCCGGGGCGCAATGCGGTCCACTACCGCCACGGGGCGCATTTGCCGCGGGTGCAGGCCCGTCATCTGCACGAGGAAGAAGCGCACGAAGGGCGGCAGACCCCGCAGGCGGATGATGTGGTCTTCAATGTCCACCAGGTCCGCGTAGGGGCTGTCGGCCAGGACCATGTGGATACGGGTCGCGTTGGGGTCCCGGGCTGCGGCCCACAGGGTGGCGGCCGCGCCCATGGACGTGCCCCAGGCGACCACCCGTTCCACACCGGGCTGGGCCAGGGCGAACTCGGCCGCGGCCAGCACGTCCAGGGCCTCGTAATAACCAAAGGTGCGCAATTCGCCCTGGCTCGCGCCATGGCCGCGAAAATCCCAGGAGAGCACCCCTAAGCCGGTCAGGCGAACCGCGTCCGCGTGCAGGCGCGGGTCCCGGGCCGCGGCCTGGCCGTGGGCCAGGAGCAGCACCGTATCTTCCCCCGGCGGGGGCGGCGTATACCATCCGGCCAGGCGCAGGCCGTCCGCGGCAGTGAGGGTGACTTCCCGGTAGGCCACGCCGTAGCGGGCGGGGGTCTCCGTCGGCGGTGTGGGTGGACCGCTGCGGTACGCATAACTCGCGGCCACCCGGTAGGCCAGTGCCAGCCAGCCCACCGCGAACCAGAAGGCGAACGCGGCCAGGGCAAAGGCGAAGAGGCGGAGAACGTAGGCGCGGGACATCGGCGGTCAACGGTTGGCGGGCGGCGGGCGGCGACCGTAGCGGTAGTAAGCCGCACACGCGCCTTCGGAAGAGACCATGGGCGCGCCCAGGGGATGTTCGGGCGTGCACTCGGTGCCGAAGGCCGGGCAGTCCACGGGTTTCTTGTGACCCTGGAGGATGGCACCCGCGATGCACACGGGGGACTCGACCGCCTGCACCCTTTCCAGGGGGAACTTGCGTTCCGCATCGTGGGCCGCGAATTCCGGCCGGAGGCACAACCCTCCCTGGGGAATGACCCCCATACCCCGCCAGGGCCGGTCGCAGGGTTGAAAGACCCGCTTCATCAGAGCCTGGGCCTCCCGGTTGCCCTCGCGACTCACCACCCGGGCGTACTGGTTCTCCACGCCCCAACGACCTTCTTCCAGCGCGCGCAAGGCCATGAAAATGCCCTGCAACAAATCCAGGGGCTCGAAGCCGGTGACCACGATGGGGACCCGATAGCGTTCCGCCAGGGGTTCGTATTCCCAATATCCCATGACCGCGCACACATGGCCCGGGGCCAGAAAGGCCTGCACCTGGTTCCAGGGGGATTCCAGGATGGCCTGGATGGCCGGGGGAACACGGACATGGGCGCACAGAATCGAGAAGTTCTCGATGCCCTGTTGGTGGGCTTGCCAGACGGCCATGGCCACGGAGGGCGCGGTGGTCTCGAAGCCCACGGCAAAGAAGACCACTTCCCGGTCGAGATGTCGTTGCGCCAGGCGCAGGGCATCCAGGGGAGAATAGACCATGCGCACGTCGCCTCCCCGGGCCTTCACCGAAAGCAAATCGGCCTCGGAGCCCGGTACCCGCAGCATGTCCCCGAAGGAAGTGAGGATGACCTCGGGGCGCTGCGCCAGCGCGATGGCCTTGTCGATGAGTTCCAGCGGCGTGACGCATACCGGACAGCCGGGTCCATGGACCAGGGTGATGGCTTCCGGGAGGAGATGGTCGATGCCCGCCCGAATCAGGGTGTGGGTCTGTCCACCACAGATTTCCATGATGACCCAGGGACGGGTGACCATCCTGTGGATGGCTTCCACGTAGCGACGAGCGGCTTCCGGGTCCCGATATTCGTCGACAAAACGCATGGGTACGGCTCCTACGAGCAGATGGCGGACTGCGGTTTACGGCTCCAGATGCGGTTCGTCCCCAAGGGCTTCGTCCACTTCCCCCAGTTGCTCCAGGTAGGTGAAGACTTTGCGGGCCTCTTCCTCGTCAATCCGGCTGATGGCGAAACCCACGTGGACCACGACGTAATCCCCCACCTGGGCTTCGGGGACGTAGGCCAGGCAGACCTCTTTGAGCACGCCTCCGAAACGCACCTTGCCCATACGCAGGCCGGAGGTTTCGTCCTGCCAGATTTCTACCACTTGACCGGGTACGCCAAGGCACATGGGAACCTCCTGATGTCGGCAGTCGGCAGTCGGCAGTCCGCAGTCCGCAGTCGGCGGTCGGCGGTCAGCGGACGGCGGTTCGGCGCGCGGCCGCGATGGCCACCTGGCCCAGGCTGAGGCCGCCGTCGTTGGGCGGGATGCGGCGGTGGTAAAGCACGGTGAAACCGGCTGCTTCCAGGGCCTCCTGGGCCCAGGCGGTCAGCAGGCGGTTCTGGAACACGCCGCCGGTAAGGACCACCCGCTCGACCCCCACGTAACGGGCCGTTTCCACCAGGACCTGCACCAGGGTCCGGTGGAACCGACCGGCCATGACGGCCACGGGTTTGCCCTGCCGCAGGTCGTGGAGCAGGGCCTCCAACATGGGCGTCCAGTCCCAGACCAGCCCGGTTTCGGTTTCCTCTCGCTCTACAGGATAGGCCTCTCGCACCGCGGTGTCAGCCACGAACTCCAGGGCCATGGCGGCCTGGGCTTCGAAGGAAACCTCCTGGTGCAGGCCCAGGAGCGCGGCCACGCCGTCGAACAGACGTCCCATGCTGGTGGTGAGGGGCGCACGGAAACCCCGCTCCAGCATACGGGCCAGCACCCGGCGTTCCTGGGCCGTCAGGGCCCGGATGGGGGCCAGGTCATCCCGCTCCAGGGCCGCAGGGCCCCACATCTCCCATAGCAGGGCCAGGGCCACCCGCTTGGGGGCCTTAATCGCCGCGTCGCCGCCGGGCAGGCGGAAGGCCCGCAGGGTGGCCACCCGCCGGTAGTCCCGCTCATCGCCCAGCAGGAACTCGCCGCCCCAAACCGTGCCGTCGGGGCCGTAGCCCGTGCCGTCCCAGGTGGCGCCCAGGGCCGGGCCGGGGAAGCCGTGTTCGGCCAGGCACGCGGCCAGATGGGCGTGGTGGTGCTGGACGGCCATCACCCGCCGCGGCTCGCCCTTCCAGGGCCAGTCCTTCCGGGACTGCCGCTCCCGCACCCACCGGGTACTGCCGTAATCGGGGTGCAGGTCGTGGACCACCGTGCGGGGATGGACCTCGTAGAGGGTCAGCAGGTCCTGAAGGACCCGCTGGAAGGTCGCTAAGGTTCGGGCGTCGTCCAGGTCCCCGATGTGTTGGCTGACGATGACCCGGTCCTCCACGCTCACGGCCACGGTGTTCTTGAGCTGTCCACCCACGGCCAAGATGGGCTCGGTGGGGTGGGGGAGGAAGAAAGGCAGGGGAACGTACCCCCGCGTCCGGCGCAATACCTGGACCTGCTTGCGTACGACCTGGACCACGCTGTCGTCCACGTGGCGGGCAATGGGACGGTTGTGCACCAGGAAGGCGTCGGCCACGGGTCCCAGGCGTTCCAGGGCTTCCCTTTCGTCGGTGCAGATGGGTTCGTCGGTGCGGTTGCCGCTGGTGGCCACCAGGGGGCCGCCGTGTTCTCGCAGGAGCAGGTGGTGCAGGGGGGTGTAGGGCAGCATGACGCCCAGATAGGGGTTGCCCGGCGCGACATTCTCGGCCACCGGGGCCCCCGAACGGCGGGGCAAAAGGACGATGGGCGCCTGGGGCGAGCGCAGTAGCGCGGTTTCCTCCGGGGAGAGGTGGCACAGGGCGCGGGCCTGGTCCAGGTCCCGCACCATGAGGGCAAAGGGCTTGTCCTTGCGGGGCTTGCGTTCCCGCAAGCGGGCGATGGCCTGGGGGTTGCGGGCGTCCACCATGAGGTGAAAGCCGCCCAAACCCTTGACGGCCAGAATCCGTCCTTCGCGTAGCCATCGCACCGCCCGTTGC
>WFUL01000075.1 GCA_015484985.1 Anaerolineales bacterium
ACATGGAGTAGCGGCAGGAACAGGGGAAGGATGTGAGGAAGCTCCTCGGTAGAGGCCTGCTTTAGGTGTTGAAGCAGAGGTTGACTGTACAGCGTGGTGCACTCTTGAGCTAGGCGAGTCGCGACTATGTCCAGCAATACGCGCCGCAGGGTGGGGTTCGCCCAGGTCTCGGGATACCAGCGCCAGAACCGGTCCACGTCTTCGGCGTCCATGTGGGATTGCATGGACCAAAGCAGAGCGGCGATTTCCTTGGATTCCAAGACGGGATGGTGCCAGAGGAGTTCCAGAAATTGGTTGCGAACTTCGGGATGGGTCAGGCGCAGGTGCCAGCGCTGGGCCATCACGTGGAGCACGCCTCGGGGTACGTGATACGTGGGGAGGGTATCAGAAAATTGGTCCCGTCCTTCCTTGTGACCGGGAAAGCCATAACGCTGCCAGGTGAACTCCAGCGCCCGGAAGAAAGGACCTTCCCCTTTCTCCCAGGTCTGGAACAGCAAGTCAGCCCGTTCCCGCAGGGCCTGTAAACGGATGGCGGGCATGGTGGATGAGACGCTTCCAGGGATTATCCTTCGGCCAACGCCAGCACCAGTTCCCGGCAGAAGGCCGGGATGTCCTTCACCACCCGGCCCCAAACGAGATTGCCGTCCCGGAAGGCGGGCTCGTCCACCCAAGTGGCCCCGGCGTTGAGCAAGTCGTCCCGGATGCCCACCGAACCCGTGGCCCGATGGCCTGACACAATACCGGCGGAGATGAGCACCCAGCCGCCATGACAGATGCTGGCCACGATTTTGCCCTGATGATAAGCATCCCGCACCAAATCCAGTACTCCCGGGTCCCGCCGAAGCTTATCCGGAGCCCATCCTCCGGGTACGACCACCGCGTCAAAGTCTGATGCTCTTGCCTCGGAAGCTGCGACCTGGGCCGTGGCCGAGAGACCGTGCTTGCCCCGATACGTCCCGGGTTTCCGGCTCACGACGACCACGTCCGCGCCTTCTTCTTCCAGGCGCATATAAGGAACCCAGAATTCCAAGTCTTCAAAGGCGTCCTCTACCAAAATGGCCACCCGTTTCCCTTGGAGCCGCATGGCTTCACCTCCCCATTGGCCGAAATCTTATAACATGTGGGCTTCCAGGCGGGCCAGGGCGGCAACGCTATCCTGCCCCTTGAGATCCATGAGACGTGCACCCCGGGTCGCCCGACCCATACGCGGGATATCCTTCACGCGAAGGCGGAGAGCCACGCCTTTGGACGAAAGCAGGATGACCTGGTCCTTTTCCTGCACCACCCGGGCCGCGACCAAGGGGCCGGTTTTGCCCATGGCTTTGAGGTCCAGGGTGCGCACACCTCCGGTGGCCCGGCCTTTCACCGGATATTCTTTCAGGGGGGTTCGCTTGCCATAACCCTGGGCCGTCACCACCAACAAGTCCCCGCCGCTTTCCACCACATCCATACCGATGACCTCATCGCCTTCCTTCAGGCGAATACCGATGACGCCGGAGGCGTGGCGTCCCATAGGGCGGACATCGGTTTCCCGGATGCGCAACGCCTGGCCATGCGCGGTGACGAGGAGGATGTGGTCCTTGCCCGAGGTGAGCCGCACCCACCCCAGGGCATCGCCTTCGTGCAGGATGACGGCCACCATTCCCGTAGAGCGCACCGAGGCGAACTCCTTGAGGGGGACCCGTTTGACCCGTCCGTGATGGGTGCCCATGAAGAGGTAGTTGGCGTCCTGGAAGTTGCGGATGGCCACCGCGGCGGTGACGTGCTCCTCGGAGGCCAGGGGGATGACGTTGACCACCGGCAGCCCCTTGCCCGTGCGTCCGGCCTCGGGGATACGGTGCACCTTTTCCGCATAGACCTTGCCCCGGTCGGTGAACAGGAGCAGGGTATCCAGGGTGCGGGCGGAGATGACCAGCAGGACCTCGTCGTCGGCCTTGGTGCTGTGGCCCAGCACACCTTTTCCTCCCCGTCCCTGGGCTCGGAAGTGTCCGGGAGAGACCCGTTTGATGTACCCTTTGCGGGTGAGGATGACCAGAACCGGTTCGTCGGGGATGAGGTCCTCTTCCTGGAAGTCCTCCTTGGCGTCGGGCAGAATGCGGGTGCGTCGCGGGTCGCCGTATTTTTCGGCCAGTTGGCTCAGTTCCTTCTGGATGACCCGCAGGATCTTCTTGGGATGGGCCAGCAGGTCCTCCAGCTCCCGGATGCGTTTCTTGAGCTCCTTGTACTCGTCCTCCAGCTTCTTACGCTCCAGCGCGGCCAGGCGCCGTAGGGGCATGTCCAGAATGGCCTGGGCCTGCACCTCGGTGAGTTTGAAGCGCTTGATGAGGTTCTTCTTGGCCGTGTCCGCGGTGCGGGAACGGCGGATGATGGCGATGACCTCGTCGAGGAAGTTCAGCGCCAGCAGCAAACCTTCCAGGATGTGAGCCCGCTCCCGGGCCTTGCGCAGTTCGTACTCGGAGCGTCGCCGAATGACCTCCCGGCGGTGTTCGACGAACCACACCATGGCCTGCTTGAGGGGGAGCAGGCGGGGTTCGCCGTCCACCAGGGCCAGCATTTGGACACCGAAAGTGGTCTGCAATGGGGTGTACTTGTAGAGTTGGTTGAGCACCTTGCGAGCCTGAGCTCCCCGCTTCAATTCGATGACCACGCGCATACCTGTGCGGTCAGATTCATCCCGGAGATCCGCGATGCCGTTGATGCGCCCTGAACGCACCAGCTCCGCGATGCGTTCAATGAGAGCCGACTTGTTCACCTGGTAGGGGATTTCCGTGATAACGATGGCGTTCCGCCCTCCTCGACCTTCTTCAATGTGGGCTACACCGCGAATCACCAGGCGTCCCCGGCCGGAACTGTAGGCCTGGCGGATACCTTCCATACCCAGGATGATGCCGCCGGTGGGGAAATCGGGGCCGGGGAGGTACTTCATCAGGTCTTCCACAGTGATATCGTCCAGGTGGTCGTAGTTGTCGATAAGGAAGTTGAACGCGGCCACCAGCTCCCGCAAGTTGTGAGGAGGGATGTTCGTGGCCATGCCCACGGCGATGCCGGTGGACCCATTGGCTAACAGGTTAGGGAAGCGGCCGGGAAGAACCGTGGGTTCTTGCAGGCTGTCGTCAAAGTTGGGTGCGAAGTCCACCGTTTCTTTGTCGATTTCGTCCAGCATCTCTTCGGCGATGGGGGTCAGGCGAGCCTCGGTGTAGCGCATGGCTGCCGGTGCGTCGCCGTCGATGCTGCCGAAGTTGCCCTGGCCGTCCACCAGGGGGTAGCGCATGGTGAAATCCTGGGCCATGCGCACCAGGGTGTCGTACACGGCCTGGTCACCGTGGGGGTGGTATTTGCCCAGCACCTCGCCCACGATGCGGGCGCTCTTCTTGTAGGGCTTGTTGGACGTCAGGCCCATGTCGTACATGGCGTACAGGATGCGGCGTTGCACGGGCTTGAGCCCGTCCCGTACGTCGGGCAGTGCCCGGGCCACGATGACGCTCATGGCGTAATCCAGGTAGGCGGTGCGCATTTCGTGAACGATGTCCGTGGGAATTACGCGTTCTGGCATCTTCGGCTCCTTTGCTCTGGCGGTATAATACAAATCAGCGCCCGTCGGCCAGTTGTCAAGCCGACAGCGAAGATGTTCTCATTATACCCTGGCGCAGTCCAGGCACCGGGTCTTATGGTGAGGTTTGGTATGACGGTACGGGTGGAAGTGAACGGGCGTCCGCTCGCCGAGTATCTCCTGCGCACGGCAGGCTGGACCCTGGAGGAATTCCTGGCCAGGGCCCCGGAAGGCGCCTACTGGGAGTTCGTGCGAGGGGAGGTGCTTATGCATTCGCCAGTGAGTGCCGAGCATCAAGACCTGGTACGTTTCTTGTTGCGCCTCCTGGATGGGTATTGCGAAGCGCGAGGATGGGGTAAAGTCCTTATGGGCCCGGCGGCCTTGCAGGTGTTGCCCGAGGTGATTCGGGAGCCCGACCTGTTCGTCCTTGATCCTGAGGAGGCCCGTCGAGTCCAGGGGGTGCCCCTCCAGGTCCGTCCCGTTCTGGTGGTGGAGGTGACCAGTCCTGCCACTCGTACTCTGGATTTGGGAGATAAAGCCCGGGAATACGCCCAGGCCGGCATTCCCGAGTACTGGGTTGTGGATAGGGAGCGGAAGGACCTTTGGCTCCATCGACGAAAAGAGGGGCATGAGCACTACCAGGTCACACGGCAGACGTTTGGCGTCGTCGTCAGCCAGAAGGTGCCGGGCTTCTGGTTGCAAACGGAATGGTTGTGGGAACAGCCTCTTCCCCCGGTACGTCCTTGTTTGGATCGTATTCTTCATCATCCACCCAAAGACCTTCAGGAGGTTGTTTCATGAACAAGAAGTTCTTCTTTGGCGGCTTACTCATGTTGGGTGCGGTGGTTTATCTGGTTTTCACGGCCATGGGACAGGGCTCGCAATACTTCCTGACGGTAGAGGAACTCCTGTCCCGTCAGGATGAATTCCGAGGACGCACGCTGCGGGTGTCCGGCGCGGTCTTGGGCCCTAGCATTCTCTACAATCCCGACACCTTAGAGCTGCGGTTCACCATCGTACACATTCCGGGTGACAACAAGGAAATTGAGGCCCAGGGCGGACTGGCGGCGGTGCTCAAGGCCGCGGCGAACGATCCTTCACGACCGCAGTTGCAGGTGGTGTATTATGGGCCGAAACCCGATTTGCTCCGTCACGAGGCCCAGGCTATCGTACTGGGGCAGTTGGGGGATGATGGTGTGTTCTATGCCGAGGAGTTGCTTCTGAAGTGTCCCACCCGATATGAGGCCGCGGTCCCGACCCAAACGGGTGGGGAATGAGGATGTAGAATCCTATCATGAAGGAAGCCCAACATCGGCAATGGATGCAAGCCCTGCGCTCCGCGGCCGCGCTGGGAACGCCCGACGCGCTTGCTCTGGCTGTACAGGGACTCTTGGAAGATAAGACCGTTGCGGCCAATGGAGCGCTGCCTTTGGGCAGGGTGGAGAAAGAGCTCCTGCCAGCGGGTGAGATTTTGGCCAAACCTTCGGTCCCGCGCCTCTTTTTGGAGGAGTTGAGCCGACAGCCATATGCTGCGTTCCGGGCCTTGGCCGCGGTTGCCTGGGCTTTGCGGTACTTGCGCGGAGAAACCCGCGTGAAATCTCATCTGGAATCTTTGGCCAAAGACGAACGGGATGAGGTGCGCCACGCGGTAGTGGCCGCCCTGCGGACCCACGGTCCTCGGCACGCAGCTCGTTTTCGCAACCTTGTGCAGGAGTGGTTAACCCGACGGCCTCCCCTTTCACCACGGGTGCAGTCCATCGCGCTGGAATTGCTCCCGCGGGTGGTCGAAGGAGAGGAGGTGACGGTGGCGCTGGATTGGCTGGAGAAAGCACCTCTGCAAACCCACCCTGTGGTACAAAAGGCGTGGGTCAGGGCTCTGTCTGCCCTGGGTGCTCGGGACGGTCCGAGCGTGCTCCACCGTTTTGGACGATGGCTGCTTACCCGGCCTCGTCGCGCGCCTTGGATGGCCCAGGCCCTGGCCCGTCCCTGGGCTGCGCGACATCCGAAACAAACTCTGAACCTGCTCCAAGCCATGTACCATCGTTGGGGACGGCGTCGTTGGATTACTCAAGCCTTGCAGGCACTGGAGCGAGCAGGGGAGTTGCCGGCAACCCCCGAGCAATTGTTGCAACAATGGACGGAAACCGAGTCCCCACCGGAAACCACGTCGTGACCTTTTCGCCACCGGTGACGCTAGGTGTGATTGCGGATACCCACGTGCATGACCGCTATCATCGTCTTCCCCTGGATGCACTCCAGGTGTTCCGCCGGGCTCAGGTGCAGGCTATTTTGCACGCCGGCGATGTTACCCACCCCCAAGTGCTCCACCAGTTGGCTGAGGTGGCGCCGGTTTATGCCGTGCGTGGAAACCGGGACTTCCTGTTGGGGTTTCGCCTACCGCCGGCACAGGAATTTCAGATTGGTCCCTACCGGGTTGTCTTGGTCCACGGTCATGGGAGTTTCTGGCGTTATGTAGTGGATAAGGTTGCCTTCTTTGCAGGTCGACCTCTGACCTTTCGCACCCTGGAGAATCGAGCCCACACGTGGTTTCCTCATGCCCATGTGGTCATCATGGGCCATACCCATGTGCCCGTCTTACGCCGTCGTGAGGGGCGCTGGGTCTTCAATCCAGGTTCTCCGACGGTGCCGCCGTCACTGACCAACCGCATCCCTCGGACAGTGGGTTTACTCTATGTGGCCCCCCCGGGGGATTTGGCCTTTGAATTCGTCCTGCTGGGGGAAAGAGCATGAACGTTCTCCATCCCTGGGCGCGTTTTGCCGTTTTGGGTTCGCTGCATCGAGAGTATGTGCTTCCCGTTCAAGGAAGACCCGTCCTCAATGTCCCAGGAGGAGAGGCTCTGTATGCAGCCGCGGCCGTCGCTATGTGGAAACCTGAGGATGCCACCGTGGGCCTGGTGGCCCGAACGGGAGAGGATTTCCCCGAGGCCTGGGTGGAAGATTTGGCGAGACAGGGTTGGTGGGTGGAAGGTATCTACCGTGTGCCTGACATCTCAGATTCCCGGCGGGTGCGCGTGTATAACGCCCGGGGACAACTTATGTCTTCGGGATGGCCTCGCCGTTTTGCCGAGCGGGGAATTCCTTATCCCAAAGACCTGTTGGATTACGAGCCGCCCGTGGCAACGTCTCCCTCTCTGAACCGTCCGACACCCTGGACCCTGCGGGAGCGCGATTTACCTGAGTGGCTTTCGGAGACTCGGTATGCCCACTTTACCCCCTTGGATTTCCTTACGCACAACCTGCTCCCCCCCCTGCTGCGACAACGAGGGGTCACGACTCTCTCCTTGGACCCAGGGCCAGCGTATATGAGAGCACCCTTTCGGTCCCATGTACGGGATATGGTGGCTCCCCTGACCATTTTCCAACCATCGGAGGAAGAGTTGCGTACCTTGTTTGGAGGTCAATGGGAGGACCTGTGGAACATGGCCGAGGAGGTGAGCCACTGGGGAGTGCCTGTGGTGGTGATTAAACGCGGCTCCCAGGGGGTTTGGGTCTATGATGGACATGGTAAACATCGCTGGATTGTACCGGCGTATCAGGTCAATCGATTTCGAGATCCGACGGGAGCTGGGTCGGCTTTTGCCGGTGGATTTTTGGTCGGCTGGGCCCGCACGGAAGACCCCCTGGAGGCGGCGTTGTATGGTGTCGTGGCTGCATCGGTAGCCGTGGAAACTACGGGAGCATTAAGCCTGTTGGAGACCCTGCCTCGGCTTTTGGAGGGACGCTTGCATCTCTTGCGGGAGGTCGTCCATCGTGTTTGAAGGATTGGCCCGTCGTGTATTGGAACGCACTCTGGAAATCCAGCGCATTCCGGCGCCGACCTTTGAGGAGAGAGAACGGGCGGCATTCGTGTTGGCCTGCTGGCAGAAGGAAGGGATTGAGACCTTCCAGGACGATGTCGGAAACGTGTATGCCCGGATTCCCGGCCATTCATCGGCGCGCTCCCTCATCGTGAGTGCTCATTTGGACACGGTGTTCGGGCGTTCAACGGACCTGACGGTCCGTCGCCGGGGCTCTCGATGGTATGGGCCGGGTATTGGCGACAACAGTTTGGGTGTGGCAGGACTGTTCGGATTATGGTGGGCTGTTCGCGAGCAGGGGATGTCGTTTCCGGGCGACCTCTATCTGGTGGCCAATGTGGCCGAAGAGGGCCTGGGGAATCTGCGCGGGATGCAGGCCGTGGTGGACCGTTTTCGGGACACGCCGCGGGCTTATATTGTCGTGGAAGGTCTGGCCCTGGGCAAGGTGTACCATCGGGGCCTGGGGGTGCGGCGGTACCGCATTCGGGTGCGCACACCGGGGGGGCATGCCTGGGGAGCCTATGGGACGCCCTCTGCCATCCATGAACTCACTCGCCTGTTGGCCACGGTGCTCCAATGGAACCTGCCTCGACAGCCCAAGACCACTTTCAACGTGGGCCGAGTGGAAGGGGGGCAAGGGGTGAACGTGATTGCTGCCGCAGCCGAGGCCTGGGTGGAATGGCGCTCGGAGGATGGACGCCTCCTGGATACCTGGTGCCGTCGTTTTGAAGAAGCGTGTCGCCGGTACGGACGAAAGGACGAGGTCGAAGTTCGTTGGGAGGTGGTGGGAGAACGCCCCCATGGCGTTCTGGATGCACAGCACCCATTGGTACAGGCTGCGTTACAGAGCGCGTGGTCGCATGGTGTGGAAGTGCATCTGGCTTCAGGATCCACGGACGCAAACCTCCCATTAAGCCGAGGTTACCCGGCCGTGGGTGTAGGTCTGACGTACGGTGGAGGTGCCCACACCCTGGAGGAGTACATTCTGACCGAGCCCCTTCCCCGGGGCCTGGCCGTATTGGTCTCCCTGGTGGAACGGGTGTTTGAGTGGGGGTAAGAGGGTATCCCGGGACTTCCGTTTCGGACATCCAGTGGATTGCGACGTTGTATAAATTCAAAATCCTACTGCGGTGATGGCATGGATGCAAGTTTCCCACAAGCACAACGGGATTCTCCCTGCTTGCTCAAGAGCGGAAAACGCGTTATAAAGTAAAAAACTCCTGAAAAGGAGGTGCGTTATGACCACATTGCACCTGGAAGTAGACATTGCTCGCAACGTGGAACGTACCCTCCAAACAGCGCAGGAAAATCTGCGCACGTATATCATGCAAGCTGACCAGGCCGTACAACAACTCAAAGGTGGGGCCTGGCAAGGAAATTCGGCCAATGAGTTCTTCGGGTACTTCGATGATTGGAAAAATCGTTCGCAACAAATCGTTCAACAATTGGAGGCCCTCGTACAGGCCCTGAGGCGAGAGATTTCTGAGTGGGAAATGGCCGCCCAAAAGCTTGGGTAAAAAGGGTGGATGACGGGTGGCCTGGAAGATGGGGCGGGGTTTCAGCCCTTCCCCGCCCCGCTCCTATACGTTGTCTTAGTCTCCTTTCATCCCCTTTGGTAGACCAAAACTTGAGGTTTTCCGAGAGGGTTCATTCGGGACCCGTGGGTCGGCTCTGGAGAGGAGACCATGGAGGACACGCGCCCCATACATCGGGCTCGTCGACCCTTCGGGCGCACGGCCGTGTACGTACCCCGGGAGGTGCCCAGGCGTGAAATCGCCTGGCCCAAACTCCATCCGCGGCCTTCGCCTCCGGCCAGACCTGCATGGTGGACCTATCTTCCTTTGGCCTTTATGGGGGTGATGAGCCTGCTTTATCCCTTGCTTCATGCCTTGTCCACAGGACAACCTTTTTCTTGGATGAGGTATTTGGGTCCTCTTTTGATGGCCCTGGGTATGGGCGGGATCTATCCGCTGTTTCAGTGGTTGAGTTATTACAGCCAGGTTCGCCATGTTGAAACCGAAATCGCCACGCGACAACGGGCGTTTCTGGAAGGGCTTGCTCAAATGGAGTTCCAGGCCCGGACCCTGGCCGAGCAGCAGCGTCGGATTTTGGACGAACGCTATCCCCCTGCACAGGAAGTGGTTCGCATCGCGCGGGTTCCCAAGTACCGCCGAAAACGCCTGTGGTCCCGAGGGCCCGAGGACCAAGATTTTCTCACCTTGCGCGTAGGCACGGGTGAAGGATCTCCCGGTTTTACCTTTGCCCCTTTTCCCGCGTTTTCTCCCGAAGACGAAGACCTGGAAAGAGAAGCCCGACGGGTGCTTGACCGGTGGCATCGAGTGTCTGACCTCCCTTTGCTCCTGCCGTTGACCCGGGTGGGCAGTGTGCTCATTAAAGGTCCGGAGCACTTGATGTATGGCCTGCTTTATCGCGTGGTGGTGGATGTCGCCGTACATCATTCGCCCCGGGTGGTGCGTGTAGGGGTGATAGTTCGAGATGCCCTTCGGGGTCGTCGTTTCTGGTCCTGGATGAAATGGCTGCCTCATACCGGGGTACTGGAAGGGAAACGGCCTTCCCTTCTGGCCTTCAGCCTGACGGAAGGAGCGCATCTGGTGGATACCCTGGCCCGATACCTGGGGGGTCGGAGGGAGGAAGCCGTTTCGGAAATCTTTGGCCCAGGGGAGGCGCTGGTCCTGATTTTCGATGAGGACGGTGCCTTGCGGAATCGGCCTTCGGTCATTCAGCTGGTGGAGCAAGGCCCCCAGGTGGGTGTATATTGCCTGTTTGTTGGGGGAACGGTACATGGGGTGCGGGCCGAAATCCTCCTCAAAGATTTCGGAGATTTACGCTACAAGGCCGAATGGTTGTCCTTTGGAACCCAGCAGCAACGCCGTGCCATGCATGAACAAGGGCGAGGGGAGTTTCTGTCCTGGGAAGAGGCAGAAGCGGTTGCCCGAGAACTGGCCGGTCTGGAGCCGCCCGAACCACCCAGTACGGCCACCTTGTTGCCCGACCATCTTCCCTTAGCCGAGCTTCTGGCCCGGGTATACACAGACGTGCGGGAGGAGATCGCCGCCCTGTTCCCGGAGGAGGACGGTAACGGGGCCGGCGACGACTCCGTTCCCTCAGAGGTGGACGCCCTTGCCGAGGAACCTTTACGGGGATTATGGAATTGGTTCGCTCGTTTGTACACCTCTTCCGATGCCAAGACTGCTTTGCTGCGTTCTTGGGCCTTGCGTCGGTTTCTCCATTTTCCCATTGGCATGACCGTCGCCCAGGGGCGACTGCGTCCCCTTTACCTCAACCTGCTTCCAGACGGCCCTCCCTGGCATGGTCCGGCGGCCTACCACACCATCCTCATTGGTCCCACAGGGAGCGGAAAGAGTGAATTCCTCAAGACCCTGATTTGGGGCGCGGCTTATCAGTATCCACCGCATGTACTCAACGTTTTCTTCATTGATTTCAAAGGCGGTGCGGCCATGGAGGATTTCAAATTCCGATACCGTAACGATGTCGGGGAGTGGGTGGAAGAGGAACTTCCACATTTGGTGGGTATGGTTACAGACCCCGAACACGTGGATCCTTCGCTGGATGCAGTGGCCATTTCCCGTCGGGGCATTTACGCCATTCGTCGAGAGATGGAGCGTCGTAAGCACTTAATCACCACCCTGGGTAAGGCTAAGGACATTTGGGAATACAACGAAAAAGTGGTGGCCGCTCGTCATGGACGGCGAGGAGATGTGGATCCGTCTTTGCCTCTGCTGCCCCACTTACTCATCATCCTGGACGAATTTAGTGAGGGTTTGCAGCACTTTCCCGAACTGGAAGACATTCTGGACGCCCTGGCTCGTCTGGGACGAAGTTGGGGTATGTATCTGATATTGGCCAATCAGAAGTACACCCGTATGGAAAAGATGGAGGTCAATGTAGGCTGGCGCATTGCGTTGCGCATGGGCGACCGGGAACTGCGAGAGTTCCTGCACTCGGGTCTTTCCGGATTGAGCCATGTAGGGCGTGGGTATGCTCTGTGCGTTCCCCATGGGGAGGTTCAACTTTTTCAAACCGGTTATGGTGGCTTGCCGATGCGCGCGACCGGGAACGAAGACGCCCTGGTGATTTACGAACTCGGTCCTGCAGGGCGAGAACAACCGGTGTATGAGCGCGCGGTCCGGCCTCATGGCCATAGCGAGGAGGAGCGCCCTCGCTTGACTCAGGGCCGCTATCTCACCCAGCTCATCTGCCGGATGGTTCGGCAATCCTCCCACGCCTTTGCCCGTCCTCGGAAAATCTATTTGGACCCGCTGCCTGCCCAGGTGAGTTTGCCCGAAGTATTGCAACGGTATGTCCAAGAGCAAGGTCGCCCTTTGGCTTTCGATGGACAGTGTTGGCGAACGGTTGAGGACGATGCCCTGGAAGCGCCTTTTGCTCTCGTGGATAATTTCCAAGCCCTCACGCACGAGGTTTTGCGCTTTTCCTTCCATCAAGGGGCAGGCCATTTATGGGTGCTGGGTGTGGCCGATAGCGGTAAAGAGGACGTGGTGGAAGCCATAGTCCTTGCACTGGCTCATCTCTATACGCCCGAGCAGTTGTGGATTTATATCCTCGATTTCAGCGATGGCCGACGTTTGCGTTCGTTGACCCAGCTGCCCCACGTAGGCGCGCATGTATTGGCTACGGAACGCGAGCGCTTTCATCGTCTGGTGCGTCTGTGGGCACAGGAGTTCCATCGGCGTCGGGCGCATTCACCCGTGCGCGGTCCCCGCTGGTTGTGGGTTCTCCATGATTTCCATCACCGGCACTTTCTTCACATGGAAGAAGAGGCGGCTCTACGTCTGGTTGAATCCCTCATTCACCACGGGGGTCGGTTGGGTTTGCATTTGCTTCTCACCTCCGTTCACGCCGGTGCGTTACGGGACGAAGAAGCAGTCAACTTGCGCCCTCGGTTGCTCCTGGAGATGGGAGCCCGCGAGCACTTCCTCGAGGCCGGCTTGGGTCGGCAGGCGATACACAATCTCACGCGGCGGGTCCCCGGCCGGGGTTTTTGGTTAGAGCGCCTGGGCGATGAAGGGCGGGAGATGCAAACCGGCCGTTGGCCCGACTGGCAAACCCATGCTCGTCATATGGACCGAGCCTGGAGGGGTGTCCGGCCCAAGGATGTTGTGGTGATGCCGGAGCATCTATCCTGGGCCCGGTGGCAGGAAATGGTTGGGATGGCGACGATCCAGCAAGGGGATGGTTTCCCTGTGGGTTTGGATTACGATTGGGAACCGGTGGAGGTGTCCATCGGGCCCCATCAAGCCCTCTGGCTTGTCGTGGGTCCGGCGGTCAGCGGCAAAACCCATTTTTTGCTCCTGTGGGCCCGGACCGCGAGGATGAAATCGACTTCCTGGGCCGTGTGGTACTTAGCCACCAAGAGCCCCCCCGAAGCCTGGCTCCCCACACCCGGGCGCGGTTTCTCCATGGTGACCTCGGCAGAAGAGGCCCTACTGCGGGACGCCTGGGACCGAGCGGCCCAAACCGCAGCCTCGCTCCCCAGCGATGCCCCTCCCATGCTGTTGCTGGTGGACGACGCCGAGCACGTTCTCCCGTCCTGTCCCCAGGACAGTGCCCAGGTGCTGGAGCATGCGTTGAGGCAGGGACGCCTGGTGTGGGTGCTCGCCTTTCGTTCGCAAATGACCTTTACCGCCACCATGAGCAAGATGTACGCACATCCTTTTCAGGAGGTCCTTCGGCGTGCGCAGGAAGAGCGATTGGGCCTGATAACCCGGCCTGAGGATGAAGCCCTCAGCCTGTATGCCCTGACCCAACGACGCCTGCCCCGGGAGTGGCTCTACGCCTGGGTAGGCAGACCTGTAGGTCGGGCCCTGCTGGTGCAACGGGACTATCGGCGCCTGGTTCAGGTGCCCTTTGTGGGAAATGGTGGGAAGTAGCGCGGTCACCCACATCGTCCAGGCGGGGGAAGTCATGCCGTACGTAGCGGTTACGTTAGAGATCCCCGAGACGGTCTACCGTCCAGGCTACCCTGTAGTTCTGGATCTGGATATTCCCTGGCACATGCCCATCCCTTTGTTTCTCCAGGAAGCTCTGCCGGCCATTCTTCGGCGAAAAGGACTACCGGTCCCGGAACTCCCCGAGGGGCACTTTTGGCGTCTGGTGCGATTGGGACGGATGCGTCCCTTGCCGCTGCTTACCCACACCTTTCGGGGAGCAGGAGTATGGGATGGTGAACGTTTGAGGCTTGAGGCTCATGCCCTACCGTGGCCGCCTGACCGTTTCTACCTGGAGTACGTCCGGGTCATCTCTTCGGATAGAGGATCCTTCGTCCCAGAACGCATCTATCTGGCACAGCAACAGATCACTCTGGGCCGCCACGACCTCTCCCGGGACCGTTTTGTGGACGTTGACCTTTCCCTGTTCCCTCATGGACGACGGGTCTCCCGTCGACATGCGGAGATTGTTTTTGAGGAAGGCCACTTCGTCTTGCGGGACCTGAACAGCCGTCATGGGACATGGGTGAACGGACGTCCGGTGACGGTGCAGAAGGCTCACCGCTTGCATCCGGGCGACCGTGTTTCCCTTGGGGATCGGTTGCACTTCGTTTTTCGGGATGCCCAACGGGGTTCTCCCTTGCTCACGGAGGAGGACCGAGTACGCAAAGAGACTTCGTCCTGAACCTGCGCCTTTCTCCCAGGAGGAGGACATATGGCCCTGCCGACGTGCTTGTCGCGGGGAATGATGCGTCTTCTTTCCCTGGTGGGGATGCTCCTGGCTTTGACCGTCGAACCCATCCCGGCGTTGGGGAAGGCGTCCCTGTACCTGCCGGGTCAGGGTCTCGTTTTGCATCAGGTGGAGGGTACGCCATTGAAAGACCCGCCCCGGTATCGTATTCGGGTGGTGTTTAGCGTTTTTGATGCCACGGGACGACCTGTGACCGTGCTCGCTCCCGAACGGCTGGACATCATCCTGGATGGGCGCAGGGTTGAGGTCGAGGCCCTGGAAGCGGCTGTGGAGATTCCTCTGGAGTTGCTGGTGCTCTTCGATACCAGCGGTAGCATGCGAGGATGGAAGACCCGTCAGGCGCGCCAAGCCCTGACCATGTTCCTGCAACAACTCCCAAACCGGGCTCATGTCACCTTATGGGCCTTTGATGAAGACATTCGGACCCTGACGGACTTCCGTTCTCCTCGAGAGGTGCTGGGTCTGTTGGATCGTCTGCAAGCCCGGGATGGCCTGGGAACCTGCCTGTACGACGCGCTTATGCAAGGTGTACAGCGCCTGCAAACACGGGAGGAGGGAACTCGAAGGGTGCTTTTCCTTCTCACCGATGGCGTTGATGAACTCCCGGATGGCCGTCCGTGCAGCATATCGCATCTGGACGATGTGTTGGCTCGCGCGTCTTCGGTGCCGCAAGTGTCGATTGTTGTGATGACCCTGGGAAATCGCGTGGACCGAGCGGGAATGCAGCGTCTGGTGCAGTCTACCGGGGGCATGGCCTTCCATGTGGGCCAGGAAGGGGATGGGCTTCAACGTCTCCAAGACCTGCTCGACGTGCTGCGGGCGCAGTGGCGGGCCCAGTTCGTGGCCGTGACGTCTGCTGGAGCGCATACGCTGCTTCTACGCTATCGCGACCCGATGGGCGACCTTGAGGCCAGGCAGGAGTTCGTTTTACCCCCGTTGCCTTACACGTTGAAGATTCGCAATGTGGATACCTCGGAGCCCGTGACCTTTCCCCTGACTTTGGAAGTGGACGTCTTGAGGGGAAGCGGGATGCCGAAAATCACCCGAGTGCAGTTGGTGTATGAGAATCGAGTCGTAGCCCAGGACGACGCGCCACCTTACCGCCTGCGATGGAATCCCCGGTCCCGGCCCACAGAACAGGTGAGGGTGACGCTTCGTGCCTTGGATGCGGCGGGTCGGGTGCAGGCCGAAACCACCCTGACGTTATGGCCGGCCGAACCGGGAACCAGGCAAGGGGCTCCGTTCCGGCTCTTTCCCTGGGTTTTAGGCGGGTTGGCCCTTGTGGTGACCCTGGTGATGGTCGTTGTCGTGCGATGGCGTTATTCCGCCGGGCCGGAAGATGGGGGTGAGTTAACCGTGGATGTGGGAGATACGGGTGCCGCCCTGGAAATGCCGGATGGTTTGATGCCGGTGGCTCAATTAGAGGTGCTGTACAGCGACGACCCGGCGTACATTGGTCGGGTGTTTATCCTCACTCAGCCTCGCACCACCCTGGGACGCCATGAAGACAACGACATTTCCTTCCCAGGGGACCGGGCGGTCTCTCGCTATCATGCGGAAATTGCCAGCGAGAACGGCGTCTTCTATCTTCAGGAGCATTACCGTTTCGACCGAGGACGGCGGGTAGGTCCTAAGTACGGCACCTTTGTGAACGGTGAGCGGCTCCAGGGGCGTATGTTTCTGTCCGATGGGGACATCATCCAGTTGGGTCCTCGGCTTCGCCTGCGTTTTCATTGGCGGGGCCGCACTTCTTTTGGGGATTCCTTCACTCTGGACGAGAGCTTTGATGTGGATCGCACCGAGTGAAAGGGGAGACGAGGGAGGGTTCTGTCCTACGGTCCCATACCCGGTGAGGTCGATCAGCACAGTTTTTCTCTTTCATGAGAGCATTGATGTTAGGTGGTGTGCAGGCAGGCGAGTGCCTCCTACGACTCCACAGGTATCCAACGCAAGGCCGTCAAGCTGGCGACGGCCAGGATAGCGGCCACAAGAAGGGCCGGGTCCCAGCTTTCCCACCCATCGGCTAAGGTGCCGATGAAGGTGACCCCTATGGGACGGAGTAGGAAGCTCATGGCAATGTAGATGCCGTTGGCCGTCGCACGGTGGTTCACCGCGCTGTCCTGCACCAGGGCCAGCATGACGGGCTGGACGGAGAGCGCGGTGAATCCCAGGAAGGGAAGCCACCAGGGTTTCCAGGGCCCGGGAGTAAGCACCATACCGGTCAGGAGCGCGGCCGCCGCACCAGTGGCCAGGGCAATGGTGCGGCGACGGCCCAGCCAGTCACTCAAGGTTCCGGTGGTCAACGCGCCGACCACGCCGGCGGCTTCGTACACCGTGACCCAGAAACCCGCCCGGGTCCAGGGCAGGCCGCTGTCCGTCAGGTACCAGGTCAGGTACGTGCCCATACTTCCTACGATGAGGGCCCGACCCAGAATGAGCACGGCCAGGGGG
>WFUL01000076.1 GCA_015484985.1 Anaerolineales bacterium
CACCTGACCATCCACCGCACGGTGCAGAAGGGCAACCAGGCCCTGTTCGGCTTCCTCCTGGCCCTGACGGTGCTGTACACCGCCAACGCAGGCGCTATGTGGGTGATGGGCCAAAAGCCCCAGCCAGCGGGCCAAAAGGCCGGTGCGGGGCCGGGCCGAGGCCCACCAGCGCCCCGTGAGCACCGGCAGGGGCGGGGTGCGGGAGGCGGCCACCGCAGGCACCGCCAGGCCCAGCAACACCAGCCCCACGCTCAGGGGCAGGATGGGCCACAGGCGGGCGGCTTCCATCTGCAGGCCCAGGGCCACCTTCAGGCCCCAGCCCAGGAGCAGGCCCAGGGCCCCGGCCACCAGACCCACGGTCAGGCCCCGGCCCAGCAGGGCCAGGAGCACCGTGCGATCCCGCCAGCCCAGGGCCCGCCGCAGGGCCCACTTCCACAGGTCCCCCATCACCCACATAGCGCCTGCGTTGGCGGTGTACAGCACCGTCAGGGCCAGGAGGAAGCCGAACAGGGCCTGGTTGCCCTTCTGCACCGTGCGGTGGATGGTCAGGTGCACGCCCTTTTGGATCCACAGTTCCTGCAGCAGCAGGTCGGGGTATTTGCCCGCTCCCGGCAGGTGGACCTGCATGGGCCGGGGGGAGGCGCCGGCCACCACGTCCACGTGCAGGCCGGTGCGGCGCATGATTTCCGCGGCCACGGCCTCGATTTTGGCCTGGGCCTGGGGCGAGAATTCCTCCACGCCCGCCACCTTCACCCGGATGGCCGAGATGCACTGCTCGCCCAGAATGGCGCAGGCGGCCTCCAGGGTGGTCAGCATAGCCGGTGGCGGAGGCAGGTACCCCAGGGGCGTCAGGCCGGGTTTGAGGCGTGTGGGTTCGCTTAGCGGCTGTCCGTCGATGGCCAATACCCACACCTCGGGTACCTTATACAATCCCAGAGCCGGTAGCAACATCGCATTCTTTTCTGGCTGTTCAAAATCCTCTGAACCCACCAGACCCAAGACCAGGGGCTTCACGACGACCGAGGGAGCGATTTCGACCAGACGAACGACGGGCTCCTCCAAGGGGTTCAAAGGATGATCTTCCAACCGTTTGGGCCGGACGGTCCACCGCGGTCCGTCCCTTTCCACAAAGACTTGGGTTTTAGGGAGCCAAAGGTGATACCAGGGTTGCCAGCGTTGGAATATCAGGGCATCAGGCGGAACATCCGGAGGGATATAAGGAACCGCGTGAGGGGAGCCTTTCCCCGGATCACATAAAGAACCATTCCCTTCTCCAAGAAAGGAAATGGTCGAGGTTGCCGCCCATTGATGCAATACGGACTGCAGATGAAACTGGCGCTGATGATTCTCACCTATGGATGGTAGACTTTGCAGTTCCTGCGCCACCTGGCTTTCGTTGTTGGATTCCAGCACCCGAAGAAAATCTTCCAGGTTTTGAGGAGGCCGTAACTTCTGCCATTGAAGCAGGCCTTGCACATCGGCCAGCCCATCGTATCGAACCAGCACGGGAATCGCAAAAGCCCGGATCTCTTGCCGGGTTCCTTCTGACTCAAACATCTGAAGCCCCACTGGGTCTCTGGAGGTGTACACACAATATCCCGCGTGATGCAACGGACGGACCGTTTGGGCGTTGATTTTGGAACCGATTGCGTGTTCTTTCTCGAAATCAAGGCCAACCAGCACCAACGGCAGAGAGAATTCGAGGGCCAAAGGATAAGGAGAAGCCAACTTGACACGGGACGAGATGCGGGTGTTCTCATAGAGGGCTATTTGGAACCGTTCTTCCCAGGAAAACTTAGTTCGGTAAAGGGGGGACGTTCCGGGAGCAGGGTTAATCACAAAAGCCGCCATACGGCGCACCCGCTCCCGTACATCAGGGGAGAGATCCTTAGCAGATATTTGCCAGAAATACCATTCACGGAGAAATTGAATCGAAGAGCTGTACCCGTTGAGTATCCATATACGTCGTACCCGGTACCACCCATCGTCCAGGTGGATTGTCTCGAGACCCAGATGATGAGTTAAAGGTATATTGAAGTACCCCACCACGCTGATGGGCGCGGCCACCTCGACTCCGGGAAGGCCTTGGATGGTTCGATATTGGTCTAATGTGATCTTCGGTGGTAGAGTCACGAGGTCATTGGTGCGGGCCAAGCCCCACTTTTGTTCCCAGGGCAGCACGCTATCTGGCGCGCGCACCAGCAGGTGGTAGGGCACCCGCCAGTGCCGCTGCAACTCCCCCTCCACCCGGGCCACGATGGTCTCGCTGGTGGAAAGCAACAGCACGTACGC
>WFUL01000077.1 GCA_015484985.1 Anaerolineales bacterium
CCACCAGGGCGTAATCATCTTGAGAAACCGGGGGCGCGGCCCCGCGCGCGGCGGGCCGGGCAGTCCGTTCTTCTTCCCCCCACCGGAACACACGCACCGAAAGCAGGCCGAAAATCAGGGTCAGCGCCAGCAGGTACAGCAGGCTCTGGCCCGCGGTCACCTGGGGGAACCACACCCGCCCCAGGAACTCGGTGCCCTGGAAGGAGTGCAGGGGAAGCCGCCAGGCTTCCTGTAGGGAAAGGGGGCCGGAGAACCACAGGTCGGTGAGCAGGTCCGAGGCGTGGGTCATGGGCATCAGGTCGGAGAGGAACTTGAGGGCCTGCCGCCGGCCCTCCCGCGGGCCGAAACTGCCGGAGAGGAACATCATGGGGAAGAAAAGCAGGCTGCCCAGGGCCTGGGCCGCGCGCGTGGAGGAGGTCACCCCGGCCAAGCCAAAGCCCATGGTGAAGAACGCGGCGTAAATCACCAGACCGGCCAGAAGCAGCATGGGCAGGTCGCCGTCGTAACGCAGGCCGAAGAAGACCTGCACCGCGGCCACCACCAGCACCAAAGCCGCGACCAGCATGACCAGGCCCACCGCGAACTGGGAGGCGAAGATGTGCACTGGCCGGATGGGATGGGTGCGGTAGTACTTGAGCGCTCCACCTTCCCGCATGGAGGCGATGGTCGGGTACACGCCCATCAGCCCCTGGGTGGCCATCACGATGACCAGCACCGCAGGAAGCATGACGTCCAAAATGCGGACCTCCAGGCCACCGGGCGAGGTGAACACCACCTCCGCGCCGAAGGAATACCCGGCCATGACGACGAGGAGCACGGGGAACATCAGGGTGAAGAAGACGGCCGCGGGTTCTCGAAGGTAGAGTTTCAAATCCGTTTTGAACAGCGTCCAGAACGCTCGCATAGGTCTCCTCCTCAGCGACTTTACCCATTGCAAAGTACTTTGTGCTGCAAAGTATACCGTACAACAAAGAAAAGTCAAGGGGAATGAACGGATGCAGCGGTGGTGAAGCCGCTGCATCCGTTCATTCCCCTCTTTCGGTTCCCCTTCGGTTCTCCTTCAGGCCCTGTGCACGGCCTGATCGACCCCCAGGACGTCCATCATCGGCTGGAACTTAAGGTCAATTTCTGCCCACTCACGGGTGGGATGGGAACCGGAAACGATGCCTGCCCCGGCAAAGAGCCAGGCGTGATTCTTGCAAATCAGAGCCGCGCGAATGGCCACGTAGACCCGCGCGTCTCCATGGAGCGTAACGTATCCCAGAGGACCTGCGTACCAGCCTCGATCGAAAGGCTCTTCGGCCTGCAAGAAGGCCAAGGATGGCGCCTTGGGCCAGCCCCCTAAAGCCGGAGTGGGATGGAGGGCATCCACCAGGGTGAACACATCGCCCCGGGTCAATCGGGCTTCAATGGGTGTCTCCAGGTGATGGATGTTGGGCAGGGTGCGCAATCGAGGCCCATCCGGAACGTTCAACTCCGCGACCCAGGGTCGCAGTCCTTCCACCAGGGCCTGGACGACCCACGCGTGTTCCCGTCGGTCCTTGGGGGAAGCCAGCAGGAACCGGGCCAGGCTTTCATCTTCCTGCGGAGTTGCGCCCCGACGGATGGAACCCGCCAGGGCTACGGTGCGTACCCGGTCCCCCTGCTTGGCCAGCAGGAGCTCCGGCGTGGCCCCCACAAAGGCGCATCCTGGCTGAGGTTCGTACAGGAAGACCGTGGTCTCTGGGTACCGCCGTTGCAACGCCGCCAGCACCGTCACCGGGTCCACCGGGCCCGCGAAGCGCAACCGCCGGTACCGGGCCAGGACCACTTTGTGGAAGGCACCCGCCGCGATGGCCTGCAGGGCCCGGTCCACCATGGCCTCCCAGGCCTCCCGGCTCACCCCTTCCTCCCAACTTACCAGGGGAGGCAGAGAAGCAGACGCGGGCACGGGTCCAGGACGCAACAAGGAGGAATGCTCTTCGTCTGCTAACAGAAAACCTGTTCCCTCGGCTTCACCCATCCGCCACAACACTGCGGCCTGGGGCAGCACCAACTGCGCGTTGGGGAAGGCCGTGGGCCAGGGCCTTTGTGGCACCTGTTCACGGAAGCCCGCGGCCAGGAACAGGGGAAGTTCCGGGGGAAGGTCAGGATACTCCTCCCGCC
>WFUL01000078.1 GCA_015484985.1 Anaerolineales bacterium
GCATCCCTGCAGGAACACGGTCTTGGGATGCGACGTGCAGGAAAAAGAGCACCCATCCCGTCTCTTCGTGGCCATCACCGTCCAGATCCAGCACCACCACACCCCGCTCCGAACGCACCACCCGACCGGGGGCCGGTGCCAGGACCCAGGCCCGAGATGTGTAACATCCCTGGGCACCCAAGGGAGCGAAATCCAGCGCGGCCCAGGCTCCCTGTTCGCCGTAGGCCCCATGGGGACCAGAGGTCAGGAACCAAATCGCGCCCCGGGCAAAGGGCAGAATCATGCGGGGTTGGCGCAAATCTGGAGGGTACAGGGGTTCCACCCGCTGGGCCCGGTACCAGGGGTCGCCGAACAGGGACTCATAGAAGGCCAGAAAGCCTTCGGGGTTTCCGGGGTCCAAAATGCGCTCCCAGGTGGCACGCGGGTAGAGTTGGGCGAAATAGTACATCAGGGCCACGGTGCCCGCGTTCAGGGTGGGAGCCAGGAAGAGCATCTCGCCGTCGGGAAAGGTAAGCTGGGTCAGACGGCCTTCCCGCCAGCCGTAATAGCCTTCGGCCAGTTGTTCCGCAGCCCAGCGCAATTGCCGATACAGGTCCTCGGGAGGGGTATCCCGGGTTCCCATAGGGTACTGACGGGCCTCTTCATTTGGAGGCGTCCCGAACACCCACTTCGCCTGGAATTCCAGCAGGGCCAGAAGCAGGCGCGGGTTGATGGAATAGTTCAGCGCCACGAAGCGAACCACATCGTACCCGGACATGCGTCCCGGTGAAGGCAGGTATTGGGAGTATTCGGCCAGATATCCGCCCGCGCTTTCCACAAAATCGCGAATGTCGAAACCCACAGCAGAAGGAGAATTCACCAGTTCGCTGTCGGGGAAAAGGCGCTCGTCAGAGGTGGAGGGAACCGGGCGAGCCGGAATGCGCAGTTTCGTCCCCGGCGGAAGGAAGCCCTCCGTGGACAGGTTCTCGGGGCCCTGGATGTCTTCCACATGCACCCCAAACCGCACCGCCAGCGCGGGCAGGGTGTCTCCAGATTGGGTTTCATAAAGAATCCACTCCTCTCCGGAAGGGACAGGGGTAGAGGAGAAGAAGTCGTTGACCGGGGGAGCGGGGGTCCCGGAATCCAAACGTTCGTCCTGATCCAGGGGAGCACTCACAACCATGGGAGGCGGTGGGAGGGTCAGGTCGCCATAGGTACCGGACATATGAGCGCGGGCTATTTCAGAGAGGGGCTCCCACCAGGACTCCTGGCCGTGGGTGAAACCCTGGGCCAGAATCAGGATGGCCAGAAACACCAGACCGAGATGGGCCGCGCGCCAAAGGGAAACTCGTGTACGCATACCACCCCCGAAAGAGCTCACAGGCTATGCCCGTCGAAACATCCAGGAGAGGCCGAAGAAGAAGGTGGCCGCCAGCACCATGGTCGCGCCCGGCGGGGTATTCCACCACAAGGAAAGCCCCAGGCCCAGCACCACGCTTCCCACTCCCGCGGCCAAAGCCAGGGCCATGAGGGTGCGGAAATCCCGACTGAGGTGGAGCGCGGTGGCTCCGGGAATGACCAGCAAGGCCGAGGCCAGGATGAGGCCCACCATCTTGATGGCCAGGACCACGGTCACGGCCACCAGGGTGGCGAAGAGGTAATCCAGCAGGGCTTCGGGCAATCCGGAGACGCGGGTGAACTCGGGGTCGAAGGCCAGGGCCACGAATTCCTTGTGCAACCCTATCAACAACGCCCCCTCCACCAGGGCGGCGAAGAACAGCCAGCGCACATCGGTGGTCCCGATGGCCAGCACACTGCCGAAGAGGTAGCCGAAGACGTCCGTGCTGGTAGTGACCAGGCCTAAGAGGAGAATCCCCAGGGCCATGGTAGCCGCGAAGAAGATGCCGATGGCCGTGTCCGAGGTCAGGGTTCCCCGGCGAACCACCGCGGTAATGCCCCAGGCCACCAGGATGCAGAACCCGGCGGCCGTAAGGACGGGGTCCCAGCCCAGGAGGAGGCCCAGAGCCACGCCTCCGAAGGCCGCGTGCCCCACGCCCGCGCCCATGAAGGCCATGCGCCGCAACACCACAAAGGTGCCCACCCAGGCCGTCATCAGGCCGATGAGCACCCCGCCCAACAGAGCCCGTTGCACAAAGGGGTACGCCAGCCATGCCATCACGACTCCCCCTCCCGTTCGGGTCGCGGATGCTGGCCGAGGACGATGTGGGGTACCGCGCCATGATGCAGGAAAAGCACCTCACATCCATACATGCTTTCCAGGGTGGCCTGGGTCAGAACCTCCTCCGGGTGACCATGGATGACCAGCCGGCGGTTGAGGCAGGCCACGCCGTCCACGTATTGGGAAATCACGCCCACGTCGTGGGAGACCACCACCACGGTGATGCCCTGGCGGTGGAGGTCGTAAAGCATCTCGTACAGGCTACGGGTGGCCGCGGCGTCCACCCCGGCCGTGGGCTCGTCCAGCAAGAGCAGGCGAGGCCGGGTGGCCAGCGCGCGGGCCAGCAAGATGCGCTGCCGCTCTCCACCGGAGAGGGCATACCAGGGCTTATGGGCCGCATGGGCCATACCCACCTGCTCCAGGGCCGCCTGGACCTGGCGGTGGTCTTCCGGGCCGGGTCGGCGAAACAGCCCGATGCGACGGTAGCGCCCCATCATGACCACATCGTAGGCCCGCAAAGGGAAACGTACGGGCGTCATGGTGTGCTGTTGGGGGACGTACCCAATCCACACCCGCCAGGAGCCCAGCTGCCGGGGCGGACGTCCGAAGACCTCCACCCGTCCCCTTTGCGGACGGACAATACCCAGGATGGTGCGCAACAACGTGGTCTTGCCCGCCGCGTTGGGCCCCAGAATGGCCCAAAAGGCCCCCTGGGGAATGGTCAACGTCACCCCCTCCAGGATGACCTGCCTCCCGTAGGCCACCGTCACGTCTTCCAGGCGAATGGCAGGCACATCCTCAGGCGGCGGTGCAAAGGATGACGTGCGCATCATACCGCCCTACCGCGCTTCCTGCAAGGCTTCCACCAGAGTGCGCATGTTATACCGCATCATGTCCGCATAGGACTCCCGTCCCGGCATGCCTCCCAAGGGGTCCAACGGGACCAGAGGAATACCCAAATCCTGGCTCAAAGCGGCCAGTGCAGGTATGGGGTTCTGGACCTCCACCACAATGGCCTTGATGTCCTCGTTCGCCAACAGGCGCATCCACTCCTCCATAGTCTGGGGAGGCACCTCCTGGGTATGTCCTTCGTAGGCCGCACCCTCCAACAAAGGGACCATATAGAAATCCAGAGGAGACAAGAAAGGCTCCCAGGCCGCATGGGCCACCGCGACCCGCCGCTTCTCCTTGGGAATGGTCTCCCTCATCCGTTTGAGTTCCCCTTCCAAACTCTCCAGGGACTGCCGGGCATCAATGGCGCCCTGATAGAACTGGGCTTTGGGCTGCGCCCGGGGATCAGTTTCTTCAAAGACCTGACGGATAACCGAGACATAAGCCTTGGCCCAGGTCACGTCCAGCCAGAGATGCGCGTTGCCCGGATAAGGGGCTGTTTGAAAAACGGGCTCATTGGTCACATAAACCACGCGGGCCTGAGGGTTGGCCGAGGCCAGCAAGTCAGACGCCCAGGGCTCCAGACCCCGACCGT
Source organism: Anaerolineales bacterium (assembly GCA_015484985.1). Classification (GTDB taxonomy): domain Bacteria; phylum Chloroflexota; class Anaerolineae; order Anaerolineales; family DRMV01; genus S139-71. The sequence continues at coordinate 3,645 of WFUL01000078.1, forward strand.
TGAACAGGATGAGGTCGGCTTCGGCCAGGGCTTTGACATGTTCCGGTAGGGGCTCAAAGGTGTGAGGCGACTTTCCGGGATCCACCAGGACCGTCACCTCGACCCACTCATCCCCGACCCAACGGGCGAAGTCCCCCAAAGGAGGGATGCTGACCACAACCTTGAGCTTCTGTTTCTGCGCCGCCGGCAGGCCTGCCTGACAACCTACCAAGAATCCCAGTCCTACAAGAACGAAAAACCATCCCAACGGGAGGAGGCTTCGCTTCATGACCCTTTCCTCCTGAGGGAAATTGACGTTTTTCAT
>WFUL01000079.1 GCA_015484985.1 Anaerolineales bacterium
TTCCAGTTCCGGCTCCTGCTCGATGGTGTTGCGAATAAAGGGCCGTTCGGGGTCCACATCCACGTCCTGGAACAGGGCCAGGAGCTCTTCATCGGTGCCCGTCTTGAGGGGGGATTCGGGGAGGCCGTCATCTACCGCGGCCAGGGCCCGCAGGAACAGGGTCACAGGCACCGAACGACGGCGGTTGAAGCGCAGGATGATGTGGTCACTGCGTTTGGTCTCCAGTTCCAGCCACACCCCCCGGTCAGGGATAAGCTTGGCCGTGGCCAGGGGACGCCCCACCGAAGCGTCATAGGGCGCGTCAAAGTAGGCACCGGGGGAACGGATGAGCTGGGAGACCACCACCCGCTTGGTGCCGTTGATGACGAAATAGCCCCGTTCCGTCATCTCGGGGAAGTCGCCCAGGAAGATGTTCTGCTTGATGGGTTCGGGGACCTCCGGCCCGGTGAGCAGCACCGAAGCCCATAAAGGCCGGGCATAGGTGAGGCCCCGCTCCACGCACTCCTCCACGGAATGCTTGGGCTCACCCAACCAGTACTTCAGGCCCCACTCCCGGGCTTCGGGCGTGTTCCCGGGGAAGTACAAACGCATACCCTCGTTGTAGGCCACCACAGGGGAGATTTCATCCAGGAGCTCACCAATGCCAACTTCTTTCAGCCAACGATAGGATTCCAACTGCACTTCAATGAAGGAAGGCAACGGGAGTACGGGTTTGATGCGACTGTAGTCCTTAAGGGGATAGGCCATGGGCTATGCCTCCAGAAGAGGGTGTTCCTCAGACAACAAAAACCCCGCCGCGACAAATGACTTGTCCGGCTGGGATTCACGTCGCCGTTTCAAATGCGTTCACTTTCATGTGCGACTCTATTATACCAGCCCTAAGACGGTACGCGCGTGCTTTTTGGTGTTCAAAGAAGAAATCCAACGGGCAGCGGCGAGGCCGCTGCCCGTTGGATTTCCCTTGGCCTTCATAAAGCATCATCCAAAGCCGCCACCGGAGGACGAGGAAGCCGGGGCCAGCGTGGTCGCCGCGAGACTCAGCATGCTCCCAAGGCTCCGGCTCAACCCGCTTAAGCCAGCTCCCATGGATCGGGAGGCCTCGCTCAAGGAAGGCGTCCGAGAGGGCGCGGACGGACGCCCTGAAGTGGTCTGGGACGGGACTGTATGGGGGCTGTGATACCAGCCTGGAATCACCACTGGACGTCCGGTCCGCTGCTCCCATGCTTCCAGGGCCTTCAGGAAGCGGTCCTCGACCCCCAACGCAACGGCATAGGGCAGATAGCGTTCCAGAAGGGCTTCGGCCTGGGCGATATCAACCCGGTCCAGTTTCTCCAAATAGCGTTTGAAGGCCCGCCACTTGGCCGCCTCCTCCGCTCCCTTCCGGGTCTTGCGGGGCATGAAGAACCCCATCACCACCATCAATCCACCCAGAATCGAAATGGCCACTCCAGGACACCAGAAGGACGACAGCCAGGCGGCGAGGAAACCGCCCAGCGGAAAGAGCACCAAGCCGCTGAGCACACTGATGACAATGCCCAACACTTGATAACGCATACGCACTCGTTGGGGATGATGCGGGAAGAAGCCCAGGCGTTGGGCTTCCTCATATATGGCGTTCAAAATGGCCTTGCCATCCGCGTTGCCCAGCAGGTACTTCCAGTCGCTGAGGCGACGTACCCGGCGGCCCCGGAATAAGCGCTCCACCAGCACGCGCTCAAAGGGCCGCAAAGACACAGATTTCCCTGTGAGCTGGAAGCGATAATCTCCCGGGAGCTCGAAAATCTCAAGAAAGCCTCTCCGTCCCAAATCCAGAAGGGTGGCCAGGATTTCTTTGAGGTCCGCGCGTTCATCCACCACCACCCCCGCGATGGCCGGAGGCAGGTCCGAAGGGGGTTCGGTGAGGTATTCGGCGAACACCTCGACGTAGGGGTCGCGTCCCCGGGTGTACCAAAGCAAGTACAGGCCCAACGCGCCGATGATGAGCACGGCCAGGGACCCCATGACCACGAGGACTTCCACGATGGGACGCCACCGCTGCTCCCACACGGCCTGGCGTTCCAGGGCCTGGGCCTCGGCATCGGCCTGAGCCTGCCAGGGTGCGGGCGTTCCACCCACCACGCCTGCCGGCCATTCCACCCGAACTTCAAAAGCCGTACCGGGAGGGATTTGCTTCTCCGCGAGGAAGCGCACTGTATGGGCGTCCACCCGTTCCACCTTTGCGGGCACGAAATAGGCCTGGGCCGCTTGAATGGGACCGGGAGCATGCACGGTCACCGTGGCCTCGTGGACGGGCGCGTCCCGATCGGGGAAAATGGCCTTCCACCAAAACTGCTCGCCGCCCTCGTAAAAGCGTAGTGCGCCGTGGACCCGGTAGCGCAGGATAAAGGTACGGGTGGTATCCGAGATGGGCTCGAAGAACCAGCGGATGGTCAGCGTCTGGGAGGTCTTCCCGAGGACAAAGGCGCGAGGGGTCTCCGCGGTACCGGGATAGTAAGGCCCCTCTTCGTCCAGGACCTGAATATCCGTAATGTCCGTGAGATAGCGCGTTTCAATACGTCGGTAACCGTACCGGAAGGGGCCGCCTTCAAAGGTGATACGCCATTGCTCCTCCACATCCACGGTACCATCGGGATTGATGGTCAGGGTGACGTCAATGCGTTCCCACACGACACTCTTTCCAGGAGCCGCGGCCACCAGGAACATAGCCAGTACCGCGACCCACCAGGACCATTTGCGGATTTGGATGAACATGGATGCCCTCCCGGCAAAGGTTAATTGACCGGCCTCTATCCGTCCTGTACAATCATAGGGCGTCATACGGGATTCATTGTACCGTAAGCCTGTAGGAGAAAGCGATGAAGGACAAAGCACGGGGAACCGCAACGTTGATTCTGCGGGATCAAACCTTCACCGTCCCGGCGGGCATTACCGTGCGGGAGGCCATTCGCCACGCCGGCCTGGTGCCCGAGTCGGTCCTGCCCACCCGGGAAGGCGAACTCATCCCGGAAGATGAGCGTTTGCAGGACGGGGACGTGATTCGGCTGGTGGCGGTGATTTCAGGAGGATGGGCATGAAGCGGTGTCGCAAGTGCGGCGAGCGCGCGGTCATCTACATGCGTCAGCACCGGCTGGCCTTGTGCAAGGAGCACTACCTGGAATGGTTCGTGGAGCAGACCGCGCGCACCATCCGCAAGTACCGGATGTTCACCAAGCACGACCGGGTCCTGGTCGCCGTGTCCGGCGGCAAGGACTCCCTGGCTCTCTGGGATGTCCTCTGGCGCCTGGGCTATCAGGCCGATGGCCTGTACATCGGCCTGGGGATTGACGGAGGGATTGCCTACTCGGATCGCTCCCAAGAGGTGGTGGAGGCCTTTGCGCAAGAACGGGGCCTGCACCTCATTGTGGAGGACGTCCCCACCTTATACGGCGAAAGCATCCCGGAAATGGCTCGCCGCACCCACCGGGGTCGGGGGAAGCCCTGCTCCGTGTGCGGTCTGGTGAAGCGCCACATCATGAACCGGGTAGCCCGGGACCATGGATACACCGTACTGGCCACGGGGCACAACCTGGACGACGAGGCCGCGGTGCTCTTCGCCAACGTGATGACCTGGCAGGTGGGCTACCTGGCCCGTCAGGATCCGGTGCTCCCGGCCCGGGACGGCCTGGTGAAGAAGGTCAAGCCCTTCTTTCGCTTCTACGAGCGGGAGACGGCGGCCTACGCGTTGCTACGGGGCATTGCGTACATCTACGACGAATGTCCCTTCGCACAGGGTGCCAAGTCCATTTACTTCAAAGAGGTACTCAACCGTCTGGAGGAAGAACGCCCCGGAACCAAATTGCAGTTCTTCCTGGGCTTCTTGAAGGCCAAGAAGCAAGGAGCCTTTGCCGCGATTCAGGAACAGGCAGAGGGCGAACTCCATGCCTGCGAGGTATGCGGTCAACCCACCACCGCGCCGGGTCGGTGCGCCTTCTGCCGATTGGTCACTCCCCTGACTTCCCCCACGCCTACACCATCCCCCTAAGGAGGAGGCCGACCATGTCGCTGACCATCGAGGAGCTGGAAGCCCGCTTGAAGGACATCAAGGCTCGGCGGAAATCGGGGGAGTTGGATGAACGTGCTTATTACCGGGCCCTGCTGTCCCTGGCCATTGAGATTGGCCGCTCGCTGCTCGATGAATTGGGCAGCGATGGTAAGATGGAAGACGAAAATGTACGCAAGCAAATCCCGCTGTTGCTCACTTTTGTCGAAGACCAGATTGCCCGGTTCCGCGCGCGGGAAGACGCGCGAGCTTAGCCTGAGGAGAGGAGGTGCATCCATGCGCATTGAAATCCACTACTGCGTTCCCTGACGCTACACCCCACGGGCCGTAGGTACGGCCGCGGAAATTCTGGGACGCTTTGAAAAACAAGTTGAAGCCCTCACCCTGGTGCCCTCGGACGGCGGACGCTTTGAGGTCTTTGTGGATGGTCATTTGGTGTTTTCCAAACTGGAGTTAGGACGCCACGCGGAGCCCGGCGAGGTGGTGAAACGCATCGAGGCCTACCTGACCCAACAAGGGTGACGGGCAGACCGACGCAACACCCGAAACCCTCTTCCCTGGAGGTAACATCCATGCGTGTACTTGTCCAGCGGGTGGCCTG
>WFUL01000080.1 GCA_015484985.1 Anaerolineales bacterium
CCCTGGTAACGAGGGCCATGGATTGGCCAGACTCAGGGCATAGTGAATGTACACCATGGCCCATAAGAATAGAACCCAGGCTGTGCTGTTGTTTTCCACACCCAGTGCAGGCCAGGCCAGGAAGAACATCATTCCCCAGGCCCCTATGCGCCAACTCCATCGCCAAGATTGGGACAGAGAATCGGAGTGGGGAGCCAGTAAATGGTCCAGGGCCAGGAGCAGGAAAGGATACGGAAGATATGTCGCGGGCCAGTAGTCCCATAAAGGCGTAGGCATCAGTAAACTGGCATGGCTCAAGAGAATAAACACCAGGCTCCCCAGAATCCAGTAAGGTTGTTGGAGCAAAAAGGCCCAGATGACAAAGGGGATGGCTAAGACCGTAAAGACCACGGTGCGGGCCACCCAGGCGTCGGTAGGGATGATGAGGCCCATGAAAGTAACTAGGAGAATCAGGGCCAGGGTGGGGATGAGGGTGGCCCACATCCACGTGGGACGACGGCGATAGCGCCATACCGGAGGCCATAGGCCCGTGAGCGCAATCAGAGGTAGGGCCCGCAAGGCAGGGTAGAGGGTTGCGCCCAGGCGGGTGAAATCCAGGAAAAGGACATAGGAGTACATGAATAGCAGTAAGCTCATCACCCATAAAGCCGCGTGGTCCCGAACCAGGGTATGGAGGCTATAAATCAGCAATCCCGTGGACGCCGCGACCCACCCCTGCCACGTCCATCCCATGTCTCGGCTTGGGATTCCTCCCAAGAGGATCAGGACCCAACCGCTGCTCATCAGGGCCCAATACAGGGCGGATTTCCGCCACCGGTGGGGGAACGAGAGGAGCATCAGGCCCAGGAGGGCATAAGCCAGACCAAAACCGGCCAAGATGAGTTGCGGTGGTTCGTAGACGAAGGCCCAAGGTAAAGGAAGCCAAAGCAAATTCCATCCCAGGGCAGGGCCATCCCATACTTTCCAGGGCCAGAGAATTTGTGACAGAAGATAAAAGAGTATGAAGAAAGATCCGGTTATCAGGGCCAGGGGCCATACGCGGTTCAGGTCTCCCGTAAGGGCTAAGACCACCACTGTAATTGGGAAGACAAGGCTATGCAGGGTGGCAAGTGCTTGTGTCAGGAAACGAGGAGCCAGGGCCATGCCTTCGTCCCAGCGCCGAAGACCCCAGCTCCAGACCCATTGAATGTTGAGCGTACCCTGGACAAGCAGGTGGCCCCATACCCACCGATCTATTGGTGAACTCGGTGCCACAGCCAGAGCCAACCAGAGCCCTCCCAGAGGGAAGGCCAAAGCCGTCAGGAGGGCGAAAAAGCGGGATCGAAAGGCCCGGGTACCGAGGGCCCATAACAGGCCCACTAACACCGCCGTCGCGAACAGGAGCCTGAACCGCGGCTGTCCTGAAGGAAGTTGGAGAACGTCCTGGAGAAGCACGTAAGCATCGGCCCAGAGATAGAAAGTGGCCAGCCCATAAAAAACCGCGGCACCGGGCCGGAAGACGAACCACAGCACCCCAGCCAGCAGGAAGAACGCCCCCGTCCCTCCGAACAACGCGATGCCGCGCAGCTCCGGCGCACTGGCGAGAAGCAAGGAAGCGGCGGCCACAAGGAAAGCGCCCAGGTACACCAGTAGCCGAACACCGCCTCCCTTCTTGGGTTCTTCCTGGGCCTGCGAGGGTGCCTCTTTGGCTTGTGGTACGGGCGTGGGACGTGGTGTTTCAGAAGGGGTTCGGGCCGCCTCTCGGACTTCCTCGGCCTCCTCTTCCCTTAGCACTTGGACTTCTTCAAGAGGAACTCGGAGTTCTTCCGGAGAGAGGGGGCGGGTAGGCGGAGCGGGTTCGTATTGGCGGAAAAAGTCCAGGATCACCGCGGCTGCGGCCGGGTCGACGACCCCGGTTTGGGTGCGTTGTTCCAAGTCCTCTTTAAGGGAGTGAAAGGTTTCCCAGGTGAGGGACGAGAGCCATTGTTCGTAATAACGCTGACCCTCGGGCGTCAGCAGGGCGGCCAAGGCCACCTGGCGCACCAGGGGATGTTTGTCATAGAGGGCCATCCACTCAATGCGTTGCCAGACCTCTTTGTCCTTCGCGGAGATTTGTGCCAGGGCCTCACGGAGGGCTCGAATCCGTTCTTGGGGATCGGGGTGTTGGAGCTGGGATAAAACGTCATCGGATTTCATGCCCTGTCCTCCCTTCCACAAGCCCTATGGTCATGGGGTGCTTCCGACGGCACCCTGGCTTGCGAAACGGGGCACGCGCGTGTGCCAGTCGGTGGTCATCTGGTACGCGTGGGCCACGGCCAGCAAGCGGGGTTCTTCAAAGGGCGGCGCCATGAGCTGCATGCCGATGGGAAGGCCCTGGTGGTCGAAGCCCACAGGGAAGGCGATGCCCGGAACCCCGGCCAGGTTGGCGGGGAGGGTGAAGATGTCCTCCAGGTACATCGAGAGGGGGTCTTGGGTCTTGGTCCCAATGGGGAAGGCGGTGCTGGGTGCGACGGGGGCCGCGATGAGGTCCACGCGTTGAAAAGCCTTTTCAAAATCCTGGCGGAACAGGGTGCGCACTTTTTGGGCTTTCGCATAATAAGCGTCGTAGTATCCGGCCGACAACGCGTAGGTTCCCAGCATAATGCGCCGTTTGACTTCGGGGCCGAAAAGACGTCCACGGGTCTTGTAGAAGATGTCCCACATGGTTTCCCCCTCCACCCGGGGGCCATAGCGAATGCCGTCGTACCGGGCCAGATTGGCGGAGGCTTCGGAGGGAGCGATGATGTAGTACACGGGCACGGCGTAGGGCGTATGGGGGAGGGAAATGTCCACCACCTCTGCGCCGAGATGGGCCAGATGCTCGATGGCCTGTCGTACCGCTTGGGCCACCTCGGGTTGGAGCCCTTCCCGAAAATATTCTTGGGGAACGCCAATGCGCAGCCCTCGGAGATCGGGTTCGTCAGGCAGGGTGATGGTGGGTACGGGTTGTCGCATGCTGGTGGCATCCCGGGGGTCAAAGCCCGCCATCAGGGGGAAGAGGAGCGCGGCGTCGGCCGCGGTGAGGGTCAGGGTGCCCACCGTATCCAGGGAAGAACCGTAGGCCACTAGGCCGAAGCGCGAGATGCGGCCATAGGTGGGTTTGAGGCCCGTGACGCCGCAAAAGGACGCGGGTTGACGAACACTACCCCCGGTGTCGGTTCCCAGGGCCGCAGGCACCATACGGGCGGCCACCGCGGCCGCGCTGCCCCCGCTGGACCCTCCGGGCACCCGGGAGGGGTCCCAGGGGTTGTAGGTGGGGCCGTAAGCGGAGTTCTCGGTGGACGAGCCCATGGCGAACTCATCGGTGTTCGTCTTCCCCACAACGATGACCCCGGCATCGAGGAGTCGCTGCACCGCGGTCGCGTTGTAAGGCGGGACGAAGTCTTCCAGGATACGGGAGCCGCAGGTACAAGGCATTCCTCGCACCGTGAGCACGTCCTTCACCGCGATGGGGACACCGAGCAAGGGGGGAAGGGACGTCGGGTCCTCAGCCTGGGTACGAAGGCGATCGGCCTCAGCCGCACGACGCAACGCACCTTCCGGGTCCAGATGAAGGAACGCGTGGATGTGGGGCTCCAAGGCCTCGATGCGGGCGAGATAGGCCCGGGTGATCTCCACCGAGGAAACCTGTCCACGACGTAGCGCTTCCACGACGTCTTTGAGGGTCCATTGTTGTAGGTCCATGGTGAGCCTCCCTCGGTTGTAGCCCTTCGGGGCATGACCTTCAGCCCCTTGGGGCCAAAACGGGTCTCGTCAAGCGACCGGCGTCGCGCGGGGCGAGCTTACGGACTGGGGCCCAGAACCGGGGGCACCCGGAACTGTCCGTCCACGACGTCAGGCGCGTTGGCCAGGAGGTCCTTACGGGAAAGTCCAGGTCGTGGTTCATCCCGACGAAGCACCGTGCGTGGAGGGAGCACGCTGGCGGTCGGAGGAATACCCTCGGTGTCCACTTCCTGTAAGCGAGCGAAGTACTCCAGTATCGAGGAGAGTTGCTTCCGATAGGCTTCAATTTCTTCTTCCGCAAGTTCCAGTCGGGCCAGATGCGCGATGTGAAGGACTTCTTCTCGGGACAGCATGAGGTATCTCCCGATGTCAGGTATTGGATTCTTCGTCATCCAGGATGGGTTCGGTGTGTCGGGCTTCGAGGAGCAGGCGGAAGAGTACGTACATTCCGATGAAGAGAATCCCTACCATGACGACAGCCAGTACCATGTCCCGTTGGGTCAGGCTCCAGGCAAGTTCGGTGGTTTCCCAGGTCATGGCCACACCTCCCGTTTGGGTTGTTGTCATTATAACGTTCTTTTTAGGGTGAGCGCGGAGGCTTTTGGAAAGGGGATACACTCAAAAGTTGAGGAAGATAAATTGATGCAGCGGCGGCAAAGCCGCCGCTGCATCAATTTATCTTCCTTCCTGCGGTCCCAGACCCGGTTAGGGCTATGCGAGATATACGGAGATGGGATTAGCGGGCCTATCCACATACTCTTCACGTAGAGTTAGAAATGGAGTCGCAACGTTTCCCCCCGGCAGGGATTGACACCGTCTCCCTTTCTGCCTATGCTAAACAATGCCGGGTGGGTCCGACGCGACGGAACGCGCCGAACCGGGCCAGGCCCGAAAGGGAGCAACCCTAAGGCGATGTCTCCGGGTGCCGTCGGGGTGCCTGCCCGGCGTTGTCTTTTAAACCCCTCGGCCCCAGAACGTTTCCCGGACACGGTCCAAAGGCGTCGTTCCAGAGCCACAACCGTGGCTTTTCAGGGTCGTAACGCAGGATGGTGCGGTGGGGGAAGCATCCGGCAACCCGACGATCAATGTGCAGGCCTCGAGACCAGGCAAATATCCAGGGCATGGTCAGCCACGGGTCTTCCAGGGGCAGGAGGGCTCCGTATGGCATCCAGCGTTCCGATTCCACGAAGACCAGGGCCGGGGTATAGGCCAGATTGATGGGATGCTGAAAGGGCGCCCATGCGGCGCGCGAAATGCCGTACAGGTTCCTCATCATGTCCAGCCGTCGGGGAAGGTATCCCCAGAGATTCAGCACGACCAAAACGCCCAACAGCGTTCCTGCTAGAATACGGCCTGCTGAAAGGGAAGAGGGCGCCGTTCGCCAACGTCGCAACCCCTGGTCCACCCAGGAGGCCATTTGGCCCACACCCGCGGCGGTCAGCAAGGTAAGGCCGAAGAGCCCCTCGAAGTAGTACCGAGGGCCGAAAAGCCAGGCGCCCACCCAGTAGAACATGTAAATCCACACCAATGCGGGCGTCAGAGCAGCCAGGGCCCAGGCCATACCATGCCGACGGCGCAAGGTGACCAGACCCAGCGGCAGGAACAGCCACGAGGCGCGGAACCATCCGAACAGGTCGGCCATGCCCACTTGCAGGCTGAAACGGGTGTTAATCCAGGCCTGGCGCCAGGTGTGCCCCTGGGGATCGGGACCGTGTCCCGGTCCAAACCCGACCCGGTCGTAGGACCACCATAGCGTGTAGGGGTTGAGGAAGGGGTCCCCCGTGGTGGCGGCCTGCCAGGCGAGGAGCAACAGGCCCCCGGCCAGAGCCCACAAGGTCACGTAGAGCAGACCCCGGAAGGGCCAGCGGCCCCGGACCCACTGCCACAGGGCCAGGAGACCAAACGGTATCCCCACCCCTACCGCGGTCCATGGTCGGGTGAGGATGAGGGCAGCCGTGGCCAGGCCCATCAGGGTCCATGACCACCGCCGTATCCGGGAGTCGGAGTGTTCGACGCCTAAACCGCCCAGGGCCCAGGCACCGGTGTAAACCAAAGTGGCCATGTGAGGGAGGAGGGAACCGGCCAGCAACCAGAAGAAAGGGGAGGTCAGGGTCAGGGCCGCGGCCAACAGCCCCACGCCAGGCGACCACAGCCGGGCACCCAGACGATAGGTCAGCCATACGGCCAGCCCGGCCAGCACGGGGTTCACCCAGAAGGGCACGTCCAGGGCCATGCCCAGGGCCAGGAGCAACGACCACCCGGGCGGGTATTTCGAGAACCGGTGTCCCTGATGGTCCACCACAAAGGGCACGAGAAAACTTCTGGGTTCCGGCGGGGAAGGGACGGTGAGGGCACCCTCCCGAAAGACCTGGGCCTGCCACCAATAAGCCAGTTCGTCCTCCAGGTGGGGGATGTGTTCATAGATGAACGAACCCACAAAGAAGGCGCCGAGCACGGTGCCCAGGCTTAACACTCCGGCCAGGTGGGAAGCGGTGCGGGCGTTCACGGCTGTTCCGGGTTTCAGCGTACGAGTTGTTCTGCTTTCCAAAGCACGTCCATGGCTTCCTTCAAGCGACCGGCCCGAGAGCAGGCGTCACTCAGGAGCATAAGAAGTTCTACGCTCAAGGGATGTTCGTACTGGGCCTTGTAGAGGTCCTCAATCACCATATCGAGGTATCGTTTCTTCCGCATGATTTTGCGATACAGGGACAGCGCGCGCTCCAGGTCGTTCTGGTGCAGAGCCTCGCGTGCTTCACGGAGCATTTGGCCTTCGGGTGTATCGGGCAAATCTGTTGGCTCTGGAGCGGAGATGCGTGGTGCCGTGGGCTCTATAGGGGCTCCCGGTATGGGTTCTGCCACGGCCCCCGGGGTTTCTTGCGCGGCCTCTTTCTCGCGTTCCTGTTCCAGTGTTTTCAACCATGACTCCACCATCTGAGGGTCCAGAGGCGCGGTTTCCTCGACGGACGTCTTCTCGTCCGGCACCTGTTCTTGGGAACGCGGTTCCGTCCGAGGGGTTTCTGAAACCGGGGCGATTGGTGGAGCCGTCTGTTTTTCAGGCTCCTCGGTTGCGACCTCAGCGACGGGTATCGTCGAGGGTTCAGCTGGCGCGGCTTCGGGGGTAGAGGTGCCGGCGGTGGAGGTCTCCAGGTCTTCCACGTACTCCCACTCAGGGATTTCGGTTTCGGTCACTACCTCACCCTCTTCTTCCTCAACCAACCGCAGCCAGGCCGGGATTTCCTCTTCTTCCTCGGGGGATGCAGGTTCTTCTGGGAGTTCCGCCTGGGCAGGCACCGCCTCTTCCACCGGTGCTTCCATCTCGGTAGTCTCCTCGGCCACTTCCGCCGCGACTACCGAGGGCTCGGCCGGGCGAATTTCGGCTTCAGGTTCCTTTGACGGTACCGAGACAGGCATGCCTTCCAGGATTTCAGGCTCTTCTTGGACGGGTTCCTCGGATGGCACGTCCTTGGCGATGGGGGCTGGAGGTGGGGTTTCCGGCACCTTGGGACGTTCTTCAGGCCGGGTGATGAGTTCCTCCTCGGGGACCCCGTGCTTGGCCGCCAGATTCTCCAGCCAGGCCAAGGTGGCATCCTCATCCTCCAGCGAAGGGAACCCTTCTTCCTGGGCCGGGGCCCAGGGTGTGGTTTCGGATGCAAGGGTCTCCGGAGATTCAAAGGCGGGTTCGGCTTCGGCCTGAGGTGTGGGAGGTTCCGGCTGGAGGGGCTCGGGTTCCGGAATCGAGGTCGGTTCTTCGAATTCCGGCCAGCCTTTTCGTTCCACCG
>WFUL01000081.1 GCA_015484985.1 Anaerolineales bacterium
AGCCAGGACCAGGTGGGACGCCAGCGTCTGGTGGAAGCCATTCAAGCGGTGCGCGCGGAATTCGCCAAAATCCTTGTCATCACCCACCTGGAAGACCTCAAGGAACGCTTTCCCGTGCGTATCGAGGTGGAAAAGGGGCCGGAGGGTTCCCGGTTACGGGTGGTGACCTGACTCCACAAAGGGGAGGCTCAAGGGACACGCATCGTCCCCAGAGCGGCTTGCCAAAGCACCGGCATTGCGGTATGTTTCTCCCCGGCACTTCTCAGAAGGAGGCATCACGATGCCTATTCCCCCTCATGGTGGTGTTTTGGTTCAACGCATTCTCAAAGGTCAACTGGCCCAGGCAGCTCGCGAGCGTGCCCAGACCCTGCCCAAAATTCCCCTCACCCGAGCCCAACTGGCCGACCTGGAAATGCTGGCCATCGGTGCTTACAGTCCCCTCACAGGCTACCTGCGCCGGGAAGATTACTTGCGGGTCTTGCGGGACATGCGTCTGAGCAATGATTTGGTGTGGCCCATCCCCATCACGCTGGCCGTGGATGAGGAGATTGTGGAGGACCTGCGGGAAGGTCAGGACGCCGCCTTGTGTGAAGGAAACCGTCCCCTGGCCATTCTGCACGTCGAGGAAATCTACCGCTACGACAAGGAAGCCGAGGCCAAAGCGGTATTCCTCACTACAGAAGAAGCGCATCCCGGTGTGGCCCGCCTGTACGCGCAAGGCGACTGGCTGGTCGCCGGGGACATCTGGCTTTTTGACTGGCCTTCCGCCGCTCGTGAAGTGTTCCCGGAACTGCGTCTCACCCCTCAACAAACCCGCCAGATCTTCCGGGAACGAGGATGGCGTCGCATCGTGGCTTTCCAGACCCGGAACCCCCTTCACCGGGCCCACGAATACATCCAGAAGACCGCGCTGGAAATCGTGGACGGCCTGTTGTTGCATCCCTTAGTGGGCGAAACCAAACCCGACGACGTACCCGCGGATGTACGCATGGCCACCTATCGGGTGGTCATCGAGAAGTACTTCCCCAAGGACCGGGTACTGCTCTCCGTCTTCCCGGCTCCCATGCGCTACGCCGGTCCACGGGAAGCTATACTCCACGCCCTGGCTCGCAAGAACTACGGCTGCACCCATTTCATCGTGGGCCGAGACCACGCGGGGGTGGGGAACTATTACGGCACATACGACGCCCAACGCATCTTTGATGAATTTCCACCCGAGGACATCGGCATCACACCCCTCTTTTTCGAGCACGCGTTCTACTGCTACGGGTGTGGCGCCGTAGTGACCCCCAAAACCTGTCCCCACGACGAAAGCCAACGACTGCACCTCTCAGGAACCCAAGTGAGGGCCATGCTCCGCAGGGGCGAATCCCTTCCCCCTGAGTTCACTCGACCCGAAGTCAACAAGATTTTGCTCTCCGCTTACCAAACGGTGAACACGGCCATGGCCCGGGGATAGCCGGACACGATGCCTCGACACCTGCCCCTGCCTCGTATACCTCTCCTCGTGCTATATTGGCTCGCGGCCATTGGGGTCAGTCTGCCCTTCCTGGCCGCGGCGGCTCGACTCTACCGCCCTGGATTCCCCTTGGACGATGCCTGGATTTACCAGACCTTCGCCCGCACCTGGGTGCAGGCGGGTGTATGGGGCGCACGTCCGGATCAGCCTGCGGCCGGTGCCACGGCGCCCCTTTGGGTCTGGCTTTTGATACCCGGGCAATTCCTGGGGTCTTCAATGACCCTTCTCTGGACCTGGAGTTTGGGATGTGTCCTGCTGGGTTCCCTGGCCTGGGCAGCTCACCATCGGGCACAAGAAGAGGGCCTTCCTCCCAGAACCCCCCTCCTCCTCGGTGGGCTCATGCTCATGGAATGGCACCTGATATGGGCGGCCCTCTCGGGCATGGAAACCCTGGCCTTTGCGCTGCTGGCCTGGTGGACCCTGGGGCATCTACAAAAGGAAAAGCCCTCGTGGGGCCTGATAGGCTGGCTCATCGGCCTGGGGGTGTGGATACGGCCGGAAGCCCTGTTGTTACTCCTGGCCTGGGCATGGCGAACGGGATGGCTCCCACGGCATCGGGACCGATGGCGGGCCCTCTTCCTCACGGGTTTCCCTCTGGCTGTGCTGGTGCTCCTCTACCTGCTCTTCCAGCTGGCCCTGACAGGCCAGCCCTGGCCCAACACCGCCCAGGCCAAAATGATAGAGTATGCGGCTTTACGAAATCAACCCTTAGGGCAACGTTGGTTGCGCCTGGCCTGGGCGCCTCTGGTCGGCCCGGCCCTGTTTCTCCTACCATGGGCCGTGAAAGGCCTGAAATCCACCCCCCGAACGTGGGGCGATGTTTTGTGGATGGCTGCCCATATTACCCTCTATGCGCTCCAACTTCCCGCTCCCTACCAGCATGGTCGGTACATCATGCCCATCCTGCCCGTGGTGCTGTGGTGGGGCGGTAAGGGCTTGATGGTCCCGACCCGGGCCGACCCCAACGCCCCTACGTCTCCGGATCCCCGCTCGGCCTGGAAGCGACGATGGCGTCTCTTCCGCAACGGCTTGATCGCCCTGACCACGGTGACCTTTTGGTTTCTGGGTGCCCGGGCCTACGCCCAGGACGTCGCCGTCATCGAAAGCGAAATGGTCGCAACTGCCCAATGGATTCGGGAGCATCTCCCTCCCGAGGAACCTATCGCCGCCCACGACATCGGGGCCCTGGGGTACTACGCGCCCCAACCCCTGGTAGACCTGGCCGGGCTGTTGAACCCCGAGGTCATCCCCATCCTGCGAGATGGCCCCGCTTTGGCTCGATATCTGCAAGCCCGCAACATCCAGTATCTCGTGCTCTTTCCCAACTGGTATGGAGCCGACTTCACCTGGTGCTCAGCCCCCCTTTACCGCACCCAAGGGCCCTTTGCCCCCCGATTGGGCGGCGAAAACATGGTCGTCTACCGCTGGCGTCCCTGTCCCCCGGGTTATCGATGAGTCCTGGCGTAAGGGATTGCACACATCTGGGAGGCGGTAATAGACCTCCTCTCAATGTTTGGCCCTTTCCCGTACCGGGTCAGCACGATACAAGATGGGTAAATCTCAACTTGGAAAAGGCCTCTAAAGCGCGAAAAATCCCCGAGGAACGTCTCCGGTTCATTTGGGTACCCGGCTGTCTTGCGGTACAATTTCTGCAACCCTACATGGCGGAAACTGTGAACACGAGGCGAAAGGACCATGAAAATGGGAACGGTTGTGGCTCCGGTGGAGCAATCTTTGCACGAAGTCGAGGCCCTGCTCTATAGGCAGGCGGAAGGGTTTCATCGGGATTTGGAAGCCGCGTTGCACCACCTGCTGCGAGCAGGAGGGAAGCGCATTCGTCCCACAGTGGCCCTGTTGAGCGGACGCCTGGTAGAGGCGGAAGAAGAACGCCTCATCATCCTGGCCGCAGCTCTGGAGATGCTGCACACAGCCACGCTGGTGCATGACGACCTTATTGATGGCGCCCTGTTGCGACGGGGGGTCCCGACGCTGAACGCCCAGTGGTCTCCGGCCGCCACGGTGCTCACCGGCGACTTCCTATTCGCCCGAGCAGCCAAACTCATCTCCCAGACCCATTGCGTACCCGTGATTGAAATGTTCGCTGAGACGCTATCCATCATAGTCAATGGCGAAATTCACCAGATGTTTGAGGGGGGGCGTTACACCGAAAAAGAGGCCTATTACTGGCGCATCTACGCCAAAACCGCGTCGGTATTCGAACTGGCCACGGTAGGTGCGGGGAAGTTAGGTGACCCGACGCCGGAACAGGCCCAGGCGCTTCAACGGTACGGTTATGCCGTGGGCATGGCGTTCCAAATCATGGATGATGTTCTGGATTTCCGGGGAGAAACGCAACGTATGGGCAAGCCTGTGGGCCACGACTTGCGCAACGGCCTCATCACGCTGCCCAGCCTGCTCTACTATTTGGATCATCCACAAGACCTGGCGCTGCAACGGCTCATGGCCGGGGAACGGTTGAAGCGCGACGAGATCGAATCTCTGATCCAACGAATCCAGAACAGCGAAGCCCTCCCCCAGGCCGTGGACGAGGCCCGGCGTTTTGTGGACGAGGCGGTTGAAGCCCTGCGTCACGCGTTCCCACCCCAGCCGGAACGAGAGGCTTTAATTTCCCTGGCTGATTACATTGTGGAACGGGACCACTAAAAGCAAATGCGGAACCGTGTCCTATGGCCAACAGCCACAAGGGTGGATGGAGGCTTGGTCCTTTCTGGATTCGGGAAATGTCATGAGGACCTCATGCCAACCCCTTCGCACCCTTTGAGAGGAGCACCCTGATGCGCATCACGCCCCAGAAACTCTGGGCTTGGGCCCGTCGGTTCGCGCAGGAACAGCGCGCCCAACCTGAAGTGCTGTCCGTTTACCTCAGCGGGTCCCTCCTCAGTCGCTCTCCCCTACTGGGTGGCCTGACGGACATTGACCTGGTTTGCATCTGGAATCGTGCACCCAGGCTCCCCCATGAGATTCGCGAGGTCCAACCGGGGATTCATCTGGACATCCGCCACTATACCCGCGACCGTTTCGAGCCCGCCCGCCGTCTGCGGGCCGATCCCTGGCTGGGTGCGGAAGTCTTTGCTGCCCATCCCCTATTGGACCCCCATCACTTCTTTGACCGGGTTCAGGCCAGCGTCCGAAGCCACTTCCACGACCCCGAAGTCGCCTCTCGCAGAGCCTTCGCCTTGTTGAATCAGGCTCGCGAGGACTGGATGTCCCTAGCCACCTTACAAGACCTGCCTGTATTTGTGGAACGGGGTTTGCGCCTTCTGTACCACGCGGCCCACATTCCGGCAACCTTGCGAGGATATATCCTGCCTCCTCGTCGCTTCCTGCAGGCCTTTAGCGTATTGGCCCAGATGTTCCGACAATCCAACTGGGTGGGTACTTTGTTCCAACTCCTGGGCGCGCCCCACATTTCCCCCGAGCAATTGAGTGCCTGGCTTTCCGCGTGGGAAACGGATTACGACCTGGCCCTGCGCACCCAGCCGGTGGGGGACCCCGTGCTCCATCCTGCGCGGAAGAATTACTACACGCAAGGTATTCAGGCCCTTTTGCAAGACAGCACCCCCTTACAGGCCCTGTACCCCCTGCTCTGGACCTGGACCCGGGCGATTCTCCGTCTACCCCAGGAAAAACGCGCCGCCTGGGAAGATGCTGTCCATGCCCTGGGCTGGCACCAACGGGAAGACTTCCTTCAGGGCACCGATGCCTGGCTGGATACCCTGGAGACCTTTCTGGAAGGGTGGGCCCGGGAATACGGGGTGGAAATCACCACTTCCTGGATGGAATAACCCCTCATACAAGGAGGCTGCCATGTCTGCCCAAGGTCAGGAAGTGCACATCAACGTCCAATGGCAGGGGAACGGAGGGTTCGTGGGCACCACCCCGGAAGGACGCCGCGTGGTCATGGGCGATGTGGGGGATGAAAGGGGGCTGCGTCCCATGGAATTGCTCCTGGCTTCGGCCGCGGGCTGCAGTGGCGTGGACGTGGTCCTCATCCTGCAGAAAATGCGGGTACCCTTCACCGACTTGCGCATTCACATCCAGGGCGAACGCCGGGAGGAACACCCCCGGGTGTACCGACGGGTACACATCACCTATCATGTGTGGGGAAAGGACCTCTCCCTCAAAGATGTGGAGCGGGCCGTCGAACTCTCCCTGAGCAAGTATTGTTCCGCATCCGCCACCCTGGCTGCCCACGCGGAAATCACCTACGACATCCAACTCCACCCCGCCACGGAGGAGCAATGAAAAAGCGGCGGCCAAGCCGCCGCTTTTTCATTTGGGACCGAGAGGGTCACTCGAACTGCTGCAAAAACCGTAGATCGTTGGCCCAGAAATAGCGAATGTCCTGGATGTGGTGCAGGAGCATGGTGATACGTTCGGGTCCCATGCCAAAGGCAAAGCCGGTGTACTTCTCCGGGTCGTAGCCGCCGTTGCGGAGCACCGTCGGGTGCACCATACCACACCCCAAGATTTCCAGCCATCCGGTGTACTTACACACCGAGCATCCCTCCCCACCGCACAGGAAGCACTCCACGTCCATCTCCGCGCTGGGCTCGGTAAAGGGGAAGTGGGAGGCCCGGAAGCGGGTCCGTACCCGAGGACCAAACATACGGCGGGCCCAATCGCTCAACGTCCCCTTAAGGTCGCTGA
This sequence comes from Anaerolineales bacterium, assembly GCA_015484985.1. Taxonomy (GTDB): domain Bacteria; phylum Chloroflexota; class Anaerolineae; order Anaerolineales; family DRMV01; genus S139-71. The sequence goes on from WFUL01000081.1 coordinate 6,191, forward strand.
AGCGCACATGCCGCCCAACCACCAACCCCTCGATTTGGGTGAACTGAATCTCCGAGCGCGCGGTGATTTGCTCATACCGGAAACACATGCCAGGCAGGACCACACGGATAGGTGGCGGGTTATCGGGATTCAGAGAGGCATAAAAGCGCATGGCATGAATCTGACCGGGGGACGTGTGGGTCCGCAAAACCACCGGGTAGGTATCTCCTTCACTGCCGGTATCCACATAAAAGGTATCCTGCATATCCCGGGCAGGATGGTGAGGTGGGATATTGAGCAACTGGAAATTGTACTCATCCAGTTCCACTTCCCGGGAACGGAAAACCTGGAAGCCCATTTCGGAGAAAATCTGGAGGATACGACGGATGGTTCGGGTGGAGGGATGCACCCGACCCGGCGAAAAGGGACGACCGGGTAAGGTCACATCGAGGCGTTTGGCCAGTTCCTGTTGCAGGGCTTCTCGTTGCAGGGCTTCCCGTTTGGCTTCGTACGCCTGGGTGAGTTCGTCTCGAATTTCGTTAATCCGCCGCCCCACAGCAGGGCGCTCTTCGGAAGGCACTTCCTTGATGCGACTGAAGGCTTGCATAAGGGTAGATTTGCGCCCCAGGTAACGCACCCGCCAGGCCTCCAGCCCCGCGGTATCCCGTACCTGCTTCAGTTCGGCCAGGGCTTCCTCGCGGACCCGCTCCACCTGTTGCAGCATGGATAGCCTCCTCCTGCGTGGCGCTACGGTATGTTGACATGTTCCGGGGTTGCATAGAAAGAGGCGCCGGGCCGCCTTTCGACCCGGCGCATCCAGGCGTCTCGAACACCTCGCCTAATGACCGCAGCCACAACCGCACGCGTGCTCGTGGTCGACTTCGGTGTCAACGGGACGCGGGGCCAGTTCGATGGTAAAGCCCTCACCCACGGGTGTCTCCGCGAAGTCTACGCGGGCGCCGTCCAACAGAGCCAGGGCCTCCGGGTCCATGGCCACCCTCAAGCCGTCGACTTCAAAGATGTGATCGGTATCGTAGGTATGCTGGTCGAAGGCCATGGTGACCTGGGGGGAACAGTTGCACCCGCCCGCGATGTACAACCGGAGCACGCAATCCTCCAGGCTGCGGTCCTGCTGAATCTGACGAAGACGCTCCAAGGCGATGGGGGTAATTTGCACCCCTCGAATTTGCTCCTGCATGGGAACCTCCTCATCCTCAGCCCGAAAAGTGGCTACTTATACGGCAGGAACTGCAGCGGATCCACCTTACCCCACGCCTGATTCATCAGTTCGACATGCACATGGGGACCTGTCGATCGTCCTGTACTTCCCATGGAGCCTATGATTTGCCCCTGGAAAACCTCTTGCCCGCATCCGACAAGAATTTGACTCATATGAGCGTACAGGGATTGCCAACCATTGCCATGGTCGATCACCACCACATAACCATAACCGCCGTAGTGCCATCCAGCATAGACCACCACACCATGATCAACGGCGTATATCGGCAGGCCCATAGCCCCCGCGATGTCAACGGCAGGATGTACGGGGCTGAAGTATGTGGTAATAATTTTTGTGGTGGTAGGCCAGACGAACGTATACGTACCAATAGGTCCATACCCAATGGGTCCACACTCACCCGGTCCCTTCAAGGGCGCATAGGCCAGTCGCTCGCGGATAAAGCGCGGCATGCGCCAGTCAATGTCTAATTTCGCTCCGGGAATGAACAACAAAGTTCCCGGTTCGATGTTTTTGGATGCCTCTTCATCCAGTAACAGGGATGGGTCCAAATCGTTTGTGGGATAATCTACAATGGCTTCCGGTTCAACGCCGAACTTCTCCGCCACTTTCTGTAAAGTATCTCCTTCTTCCCACTCGTATAGAATGCCATCCTGGGGCGGGATGGTCAACTTAATCCCCGGCTTCAGGGTATGGGGGTCCCGTTCCAGAGCTTCCACATTGCTCCAGAAAATCGTCTCCACCTTCAGACCGAATTTCTCGGCGATGCTGGACAGGGTATCTCCCCGGCGCACGATGTACGTAATAGGTTCGGTCCGGTCCAATTTCGGCAGGTCGGTTTCCAGGATCAAAGCCCGTCGAATGCCGGTAATCACCGACGTAGTCGGGAAAGGAGGGAGGGAGGCCAAGACGACCGTACTTTCACTCTCTTCCTCGGATTCCCCAGATTGGGGCGTCGCGGCCGCCAACACAGCCATGTTACTTTGCGGGGTCAGGGTGATGTTACTGGGGAAACCCACCTGACGGAAAAACAGCGCCGTCCCAACTAACGTAACCACCACCATCACGTGTAGGAAGACCCGTCCCAGGGGTTCCAAAAGCCCCATCTGCGCTAGGCGATCAAACGTCCAAAACTCGGCGCCAGGAACCTCGTCCTCGGACACCACCGGGTTTTGGATGTTACTCTCGTCCATAAAACAGCCTCCTGGAAAGCTCGATGTAAACCTCCGTTCCAACGTCAGCCCCCATCTTACCCGCATCCATAGGCCCCGTCAAGGGTAATTCTCTGATTTTTCCCTTCATCCTCCTCAATCGAGAACGTGCTAAAATGGAGATGCAACGTATGGAGGGATGGCCGAGTGGACGAAGGCGGGGGACTTGAAATCCCCTGTGGGCCTCGGGCCCACCGCGGGTTCGAATCCCGCTCCCTCCGCCTGGCAGGACAGGGCCCGGAAGCATCCGGGCCAAAAGCAGGGCTCGCGGCTCAGGCGAGCCGCGAGCCCGGAAAAAGGAGACCAAAAATGGCTAACCCCATTATAGACGTTTCCCTTTACTTTTCAAAGACCAGTCCCTATCAAATCTGGATTCGGTCATCGGGAAAGGATCCTGCCGCGTATTTCCCATTCCGATTAGAAGGGTTCAAAGCATGGCCAAACGACCCTAATACCTTGTACCGTTCCTTCGAACGAGAGACTGAATTTGCTGCTTGGGCCAAGAAAATTCTGAAAGCTGTTGCAAATTTAGAAAACAAGAGGTTGCGATTGATGATTCCGACCGAGGACGACCAGATCGTTTTTTCGGATTTCCAAGTCAGATGAAAAGGCCAAGCATTAGTGCTGGAGATACGCGCATGAGCCAGAAAACCCCCAGCCGCTTTTCGGAAACCCTGCCTCGCATCCTGCCCCTGGAAGAGGCGGCCCAGGAACTGGGGATGCCCGTCGAACACTTGACGGATTTGGTACAATCAGGGCGAGTACCCGCGTACCTTGCTCCGGACGGCAAGAGCATGATGGTACCTGTTCCCCTGCCCGAACAGCCCCAGGCCCTCCAACCCGCTACCGATGGCAACGGGGAGGTCAAGCGCCCCCTCACCTTGGAGGAAATCAACGCGCGTCTGGCCGCCGTGAAGAAAGAGGATTTTGCACATTTGGAGGGGAAAGGGATTACAGTAGCAGAAGCTCTGCAAAAGTATGGTATTTCAAAAACAACACTATACCGTTGGGTCCGAAGGGGGTATGTGCGTATTCTCCGCAAAGGCTCGAGCAAAAACAGCCCCACCCTTTTAGACGAATCTGATATAGCATTTTGCTGCAAAGTTCAGAAAGTACGGATAGAAGTAGGAATTCCTCGTGGCGCCCCTTTGCTTGATGCACAAGGTACACCCCATTTGTTACGAAGACCTTTATCCCTTGTTAAAGGGGCCGAATAAAAGCCCCCTTTTTTATTTAGGGATTGTGTTCCTATCTTGACAGATAGGAACTATCGTGCTACACTACTCACAACCCCGGCGCCTCGTGGATCCCTTTTCCGGAAAGCGCGGCGCACCTCCGGGAGGCGACACGGGGCGTCGGGGGCGCACCTCCGGGGAGCAAGGGATGAAAGAGTTTCGGGAACTCAAAGTGCTCTGGTGCGATTGTGGGGAACCCATCATTCAAGGCCGGAAGAAGTCGGGATGGGTTGAACGTTTTTCCCGCTACGGAATGCGTGTTCACGAATGTCCCCGGTGCCATGTCTTGTTCCGCAATTTGCGCGATACCCCTCCGGCTCACGTCTGCTCCCGCCTCGTGTGCCGGTTTTGTTTTTCCGAATACGAAAACGGACGACGCATTCGCGGGAGCGGATGTCTGGTCTGCAACGCATCGCCGGAAAAGGTCCTCATCCCCTATCCCGACCTCCCCCGAATCGTCCTCCGAAATTTCGAACGCCTGGAGATCGCCTGATGGGCGTGTGTTGGGCCTATCTTCCCGACGGCAACGTTTGTCGTCGACCCGTGGTCACGGTCGATCCCTACCGCGGCTTCGCCGTCTGCGAGCAGCACGCCATCTGGGTGTGTACGAACTGCGAAACCGCGAATTCGGTTCGCGACGAAACGTGCGAGGACTGCGGGATGCCGAGGGCGATCTCGGAGCCGGGAGTACTTGATGAGGAGACGTAGAAGAAGGTTGGCCCCCTCAATCGGAGGGAGATCATGACCGACTTCCCAACGTACGAAATGCTCTCGGAGTACATGCAACGAGCAGACCGCATTCGTGTAGAGCGAGCGCCTGGGGGAGGATTGCGGCTGGTGGGCCACGCCGTCTCCACCGCCTTGTGGATCGTTTCAAGGACCCGCAAAACCCCATGGGATTGTGGGGAAACCCCATCTGGCGCAGTCCGAGGTTCGCCTACGTACACGCCGTGGACGTCCATCGCTGGGAAGTGGTCGGTGTGGAGATCACCCCCGAATACATGCGTCTGTACCCCCTGGACCTGGAGTTGTCGAAATGACCGTATACATCGGCTACGGAACCCTATCGGACTTTTTGGCTTACCTGGACGCAAACCGGCCTGTGTACCTGTCCCTTCCCGCCCGACGGGAGCGACGGGACTTCATCGTACGAGAGACCGTGTACCTGGTGGCCGCGCAGATCCGAGATGACGGGGTGCATTACTTCGCCGCTCGGGTGGCCTCCCATATGCGCACCCTTCAGGAACGCAACGGCAACGGCGGCGATCGGGGCGCGGTCGAAGGGCTGAAGGAAACGATAGAGGCCCGCCTGCGGGCGCAGGGTCTGAACGTCATCCCGGCCTATGTCCATATACCGGAGGAGGCCCGTTATCTGGGCGTTCCGGACGTGGACGAGAGGGACGCCTCGCCGACAAAGGGCGCGGCGAGAGGCTAAAGTGTTGATAGAGGAGCGGACGATGGCCGAGTACCTGTGCGCTGCGTGCGGAACCCGGGCCAAAGGCGAGGGCGTCTTCTACTGCCCCCGGTGCGGCGCCCGGCTCCGGGTCGTGCGTCCCAGTCCTTTTCAGGGCATGGAGAACCTGCCCGGCTGGAAGATCCTGCTCTGGAAGTCCCCGAACCCCCATCCTCCTGCATCGTGGTCGGGACAACGGGCAGACGTACGGAAGATGTAGGAGGGGAGATGAAGCGACGCTTGGCGGCAGCGGTGACGCTTCTCGTGGGATTTTTGCTCGGCTCCGTGATCCAGAGCGCCATGACGCATCGAGTCCTTGTGGCGCAAAGCCGGGCCTTGCAGGCGCAGGCCCTTGCGACGGCCTGGACTGCGGCCGGCGTCCTGATCCTGCTTCCGGTCGTCATGGTTCTGATGGGGACGGTCCTGTGGTTGGGGCGTCGCCTTCTGGCGGAGGAGAAGGCGCGTTCTGCGCCCCGCCTCGCCGCCGAGGCCCCGGAGATGCTCCGGATACTGCTCTGGCTGGAAACGGCTCGTCTGCTAAGCGTGCTGCGCCGTGAGTCCGAGGCTGTGCTCCCCGGCGCTCCTCGCTCCTTCGTTTTGGATGGGGACGGTCCTTTTGATGCGGACGGCGGCGCACATTTCCCGTCGAACGACGAAACCCTCGAAGACCCCGCGGTCGATGAAGGTCCCTTCATCCTCCCGGCGTCGTTCGGGTGGATGCAGACCGACGATGCCGGCGTTCGATCCGACCGGGAGTTCTGGGGATGGTAAAGCGCACCTTCTTGGTAACGGCTTGGGCGGGCATCCTCGTCTTTACGGCGGCCTTGACGGCGTGCGGCGAAGCCGCGCCGTCCTCTCCCGTCGTCGCATCGCCCACGCCTTCGGCCACCTTGCTTCCTCGGTACGTGCATACGGCCCAGGCCGCCGAGGCCGCGGCCCGGGCCACCCTGGCTGCCGGACGGGCCGCGCAGATGCAGGCGGGGCTGACCGCGACGGCTGCGGCTCTGTCCATGACCCAGGCCGCAGCCACCCAGGCGTACTTCGTCACCGCGACGGCCCAATCCTTGCAGGCCACGGCCACCGCGCAAGCCCTGGCCACCCGTCGGGCACAGGCGCAGGCCACCGCGACGGCGCAGGCCGTGGCCCTGCAAGGCACGGCCACGGCTCAGGCCTTGCAAGCCACGGCCACCATGCAGGCCATGGCCCTGGCGGGAACGGCCACGGCTCAGGCTCAACAAGCGGTCTACCGGGCCACCCAGGCCGCGGTCATGGCTCAGGCCACGGCCCAGGCCGCGGCTGCGGAGCGGGAAATCCTGGTCCTGCAACAGCAGCGCCTCCTCAATCAGGCCTGGGCCGTGGCCCGGTTTCTGCTCCTGGTCGGAGGCGCGCTCCTCGTCATGGGCCTGGCCGCCTGGACGGTGGTCCAA
>WFUL01000082.1 GCA_015484985.1 Anaerolineales bacterium
CGGTATGCCATGCCGAGGAAGCCCTGACCGCGGCCAGGGATGCGGGCCTGGAGCGGGTGTACCTGGGTAACCGTCATCTATTGGGCTATGCCGACGTTCCCTGAATCTGGCTCATGTTCAAAAGGCTGACGGAGGTGGGAGTGTTTGAAAATGCGTTGTGCCCAATCGAAAACGTGGAATGGTCGAAAAATGGGCCCAATGCCTATGCACGTGGGCCTGACCGGACCCAGGACCAAAATTATTCACCGACGGCGGTCGGCGGACAGCTGTCAGCCGAGATGAAGACCTTCTAAGGATAGGGATAAAGGTGGCAAGAGGGCGACCGCCGGGGTGGTTCGGTTCGCGCCTTTGTGTGACCGATGGCAGCCTGCTTAGGCCAACCCGGATTCCCACTCGTAAGTATAGACCACCACCCAGAGAGCCTGTTTGAGGGCCCGGCGAAATCGGGCCATTTCCCGTATCTGATGTCGACTTAATCCCCGGCCCGGGACGTTTCGGTAATAAGCCCGCAGGCCTTCGCGTGCTGCCCGGTCCATGGCCAGGGCTTCCTCGGCTGTGAAAAGGCGCACAGAATCCATCCAAAAGGGGTTTTGGGTATCGATATAACGTTCCGCGTACAGGGCCAGATGTTCTGGAGGGAGCGTGTCTGAATTCCACCAACTGGGCCCCCTGAAAATCGCGCAAGCCCTGCCCGCTTCCCTGGGAACCACCCACGCATGCCCTTCGCAGAGGATAACCCACTGAGCCTGTCGTAGGGCGCGGAGCACATGACCCTTCTGCGGTGATTCCCCCTCGGAGAGCCTCTCCCTCTGCGGGACCTTTTCGATCCAATCGCGTTCCTGCTTGCTCCAGGTGAGCAGGTGGGCCCAATTGAGGAGCAATGCCCGGCGTCCGTCGGAGAGCGCCACCTGCCACCGAGCATATTGAGCAAACAGGGCCTCTACATCCCACCAGGGCGGGTAGGCAAAACAGAAGCCTGCTTGGACCGCCGATTTCAAGAGTACGTAAGTTCGATCGGACCAGGCGCCTATTTCCTTCCTCCTTCATGTCCACAATGTGCTGAACCCCTTTTTGTCGTTAGGTTTTCATTCCGTTGTTGTTCCAGGAGGATAATGACGTCGGCAGTGCGACGTTGCCGTCCAGCCGTCCCTCAGGAAGAAATATTTGCCCGTCTCCTCGGGGTCCGTGTCACGCCAGATGAAAATGTTACGCGTTCTCTCATCTAAAATGTTACCGAAGAGGTATGGTTCTCTCAAAAGAAAAGGTTACCGGTCAGTCCTGAGCGAAAGGCGGGCGTCTTTTCCGGCCCATGTTCCCACCTTTTGTCCGCCATTTTGCCCCAACTCCTGGGAAAGTAGGGTCGGATTCTTTCGAATTCCTTCGTCATTCCAGGGTTGGGGGAAATTCAATCGGCCACCCAGACCCGAATGGTCTGGCGTCCCCAGCGCAGTTCCCCCTGGGCCAGCACTTGCGCGACGTAATCCTGGGGCACGTCCACCCAGGTCACGGTCTCGCCGATGTGGATGCGGCCGACGACCGCGCCCGGGATGTGCGTCTGGCGGGCCAGGGTGCCCACGACGTCACCGGGTTGCAGGCCGTGCTCCCGGCCCGCGGAGAAACCCAGGCGCACCATGCCCTTTTCCCGACCGTTGCGTCGCGGTCGGCGCCCTGTCCGTCGGGGCTCAGGGCGGCGTTCGCGATACGCGGTGGGTTCCACGGGCATGGGTCCCACCCGGGGCTCCCGTTCCTGGGCGATGTGCAGCGCGGCCAGGATGATGTCCAGGGGGTCATGTCCCTGGGCCACCAGGGCCTGGATGACGTTTCGCCCTTCTTCGCTCTGGGTGACCCCATCCTCCAGCGTCTCGACCAGTCGAGCCATTAGGCGCCGCTGCCGCGCACGGGCAATGGCCCCGTCCGAGGGCAGGGCACCGAAAGGAATGCGCTGCCGCGCGCGACGTTCAATCCGTCGCCACAGGCCTTCCTCCCGGGGCGTCACGAAGGACCAGGCCACGCCGGTGCGGCCGGCCCGCGCGGTACGCCCCACGCGGTGGATGTAGACTTCGGGGTCCGTGGGCAGGTCGTAGTTCATCACGTGGGAGACGTGGGTGATGTCCAGTCCCCGGGCGGCCACGTCGGTGGCCACCAACAGCCGGACATGGCCCTTGCGCACCGCGGTGAAGACGTCCTCGCGGGCCGCCTGGGTCATGTCGCCGTGCAGGGCGGCCGCGGGCCATCCGTGGTCGTTGAGGGCCTGGGCCAGGTCCCGGGTCGCGACCCGTGTACGACAGAAGATGAGGCCGGTGGTCACGTCGTGGGCCGCGAGCAAACGGGTGAGGGCGGCCAATTTGTCCCGCTCCCGTACCCGGTAGGCCCGATGGGTAATGCCTGCCGCCGTGGCCTCCTGGGGTTGAATGGCCACGTGATCGGGCTGTCGCATATAGCGCTGGGCCAGCTGTCGTACCTCTTGGGGTAGCGTAGCCGAGAACAGGGCCGTTTGGCGTTCGGGAGAGGCGGCTTCCAGCAAGGTGGTGATGTCTTCGATGAACCCCATGCCCAGCATTTCATCGGCTTCATCCAGAATCACCCACCGCACCCGGTTCAGGCGTAAGGCTCCTTTGTTCAACAAGTCCAGCAGACGGCCTGGCGTGCCCACCACCACCGCCGCCCGACCCCGGCGCAGGGCCTGGATCTGGGGTCCGTAAGCCACACCCCCGTATACTGTGAGAATACCCACTTTCAGACCCTGGCTGTAGTCCTCCAGGGCCTGGGTGACTTGCAAGGCCAGCTCTCGAGTTGGGGTGACCACCAGCGCCTGGACGTGACGGGCCTGGGGGTCCAGGGTTTGCAAGAGGGGCAGGCCGAAGGCCGCGGTTTTGCCCGTTCCGGTCTGGGAACGGCCCAGCACGTCCTTTCCGGCCAAGAGTAAGGGGATGGTTTGCGCTTGAATGGGGGTAGGTTCGGTGAAACCCAGGCGGGTTATGTTATGGACCAGGCCCTCTTCAAGGCCTAATGCAGAAAAAGGGTTCGTCATGGCACAAGGCTCCTTCTTAGGTATTGATAGGGAGCCCTGGCCATCGCCCCAACGGGGTGGGGGGAAAAGAAAACGGGCCGACCTTGGGCCGGCCCGCGCTGCCGACGTAAGGCTCCTCGATTGCAGGCTCCATCATACCAGAGAATTCCGCGTTTGAAGCAACCAATCCCTCGCGAGAGTGCATGCAAAGGTTGATTCTGTTGGCGAAATCAAGCCAGAGCAGCGGCGAAGGCGGCGAACGGGGATCGGGTGACGCGATCGCCGGATGCGGGCCAATACATAGGTCGCATCCGTACGCTGCGTGGGCTTCCCTTCCAAAAGTTGCCCCTCTTCCGCAACTTGCAGGATGCGTTCCAACAGCAGCCCCTCCTTGGCCCCTCTCAACAACCGTTGCCGGAACTCACTCAACACCGAATGGTCAAACTCCGCATCGTCCAGCCGCAACCCTAAGGTATATTTCCACTCCAGCCGCGCCCGCACCGCCTCCGCGGCTTGCCGGTCGGTCAGGTTTTCCATGTACTGCATGACC
>WFUL01000083.1 GCA_015484985.1 Anaerolineales bacterium
CATCCAGGGGCACCTGCTTGTTCGCGGAGATGAAGCCGCCCTTCTGGGCCCAGATGGTCTGGGGTTCCGCGCTGGCCAGGTACTTCACGAATTCCCGCACCTCAGGCGTGTCGTTGAAGACCACCACCACGTCGCCCGCGATGAGGGCCGGGGTGCCCCACTTGGGGTCGATGGGCGGCAGCACGAAGAAGTTGTAGTCTTCACCCGCGGTCAGGCCCTCGGGGAAGAAGCCAGTGATGAAGGAGGCCTGCCGGTGCAAATAACAGCCGGGCGGGTCGTCGAAGAGGGGTCGCGGGGCATCGCCGAAGCTGGTGTTGAGGGCGCCTTCCGGTCCGCCGTAGACGTAGTTCTCGTTGAGCACGATTTCGCCGAACATCTCCCAGGCCTTCTTGACCGCTTCATCGGTCCAGGGGATTTCATGGCGGACCCACTTGTCGTACACCTCGGGCCCCGCAGTGCGCAGCATGATGTCCTCGATCCAGTCGGTGCCGGGCCAGCCGCTGGCCGCACCGCTCTCCAGGCCGATGCACCAGGCCGTGGCCCCGTCCTGGGCAATTTGCTCGGTCAGCGCCATGAGATCATCCCAGGTGGTGGGCACGGAGTACCCTTTGGCCTCGAAGGCCTTGGGGTTGTACCAGACCAGGCTCTTGATGGCCACCTTGTAGAAGATGCCGTAGAGCTTGCCGTCATAGCTGGCCAGGTCCACCCAGGACTGACCGTAGTCCTTCTTGATCTGCTCAACATCGAGGATGTCATCCAGGGGGACCAGTTTACCTTGCGCGGCCAGTTCATAGAGCTGGCCGGGGTTGGGGAGGATGGCGATGTCCGGCGGGTTGCCGGCTTCCACGCGGGTGGTGAGCACCGCGGCCAGGTCGCGAGTGCCCTCAAAGGCCACGCCAATGCCCGTCTTCTCGGTGAAGGGCGCGACCGCGTCCTGGAAGGCTTCCCGTTCCGCACCGCCCCAGACCCCCAGCACCACGATGGCGCCCTTCTTGGGCTGGACCTCAACGGTCTTCACCACCTCGACTTCCTTGGTCACCACAACCTGTTTTTCTACCTCCTGGGTCACGACCACGGTTTTCACCACTTCTTTGGGCTGACATGCCGCCAGCACCGCCAGCCCCAACACCAGCAGAACCCACATCCACCAACGGCGAATCATCCCTTCACCTCCTTATGTGAGATTTGCGCGCGATGAGAACTTACGGGCACCACAGGACGCCCGGACGACGAGCGTGGTCGGCAGACGACGTGAGGAAACGGATTCTCCCTGAATCCGTTGGAGAACCAGTTCACCCACCGCCCGACCGAGGGCCTGGGCTGGGACGTGCACCGTGGTCAGGGGTGGCACGGTGTAAGCGGCGAGGGGAAGGTCGTCAAAGCCCACCAGCGCGATGTCCTCGGGGACCCGAAGGCCCGCTTCCCACAGGGCATATCGGGCTCCGACGGCCACCATGTCGCTGGCCACGAAGACCGCGGACAGGCGGGGACGCACCTGCAGCAGGGCCTGCATGGCCCGACGTCCGCTGGCCTCGTCGAAGTTGCCGTACTGAATCCACTCCGAGGGAGGCTCGATGCCCGCCGCCCGCATCGCGAGCCGGTAGCCTTCCAGCCGTTGGCGCGCGGAGACGTAAGACAGAGGCGCGTTGGTGATGATGCCGATGCGGGTGTGTCCCAGGCGAAGCAGATGTTCCACGGCCTGGCGCGCGCCGGCCACATTGTCCACATCCACAAAAGGAATGTCGGTTCCGGGCAGCTGGCCGTGGAGCACCAGCGGGAAACCCCGCTCGTGCAAATCCAGAAGCACGGGGTCATCGGCGCGGGGACCGGAAATCACGAACCCGTCGGCGTGGCGCCCCTGGGCCAGTTCCAGAACGACCTGTTCCGATTCGTGGACCTCCATGGGGCGGAAGAGGAGGTAATACCCTTGCTGGTGCAGCACGGAGGCCAATCCCTGCAACAGGCCCGGCAGGAAGGCGTCCCGATAGTTGGCGTCGGGCCCCCGATGCCAAATCAGGGCCACCGTCATCGTCCGACCCTGGACCAGGCGTCGGGCCGCGGCATGGGGGAAATACCCCAGTTGACGGGCTGCTTCCAAAACGCGACGACGGGTTTCCGGGCTGATATGGGCTGCTGGCGCGTTGTTCAACACCAGGGAGACGGTGGTTCGGGAGACCCCTGCCAGACGAGCAACATCGTAAGAGGTGGGAACCTTGTCCACCATAACCTCATAGTAACACGTGTTACTAAAATCATAAAGGTGAGTTGCACTCTTGTCAAGATTTGAAACCTTTGGTTCGGACAGGAGTTTGGACAGCCTTTTGGGAACAGGTCTACTCTCTGAGCGCATAGACCTGACCGGGTGCAGGATCTTCTTCTTCACCGCGGTTCAGGGCCCGGTCCGTCCTGGGCGAAACGCTGATGTCCTTTCTCGGCAGGTGTCACCACTCTATTGTCCAAACTTTTGTCCAAACCTCAGTTGAAACAAACCGAAGTCAGAGATTTTCATTTTTCTAACGAAAGGGAGGAAGATCCAAGGGAACGCTTTTGAGGCTGTCCCGTTTGCTTAGGCCGAACCGGGCCCAGGACCGTAGAGGGTGAAAGCAATGGTGTGGGGCAGCGAAGCCGCCCCACACCATTTTTATTTTTCTCCTTAGGACCTGGGCCCGATAAGGCTTGCGCGTCCCATGGCGGACTCACCTCGAAAAAATGGGGCTTTGTGTGAGAGATCAAAAAAGCCTTGCAAACTGAAATCAGGACGTGTGTTTGGATCAAGGGGGATGAGGCTTGGTCTGGAATAGACCTTTAGGGATAAGTCCGCCAAAACCCCCTGAGCTGCAGCAAAAGGCTGACGGCCTTCCGCTGGGAATTACCTTTGTGCATTTTGAAGAATGAGCTTTTTCTCGAATCTTATACCTAACGTCAATTGCCAGATGGCGGGGAATCCTGTACAATAGTTTGCGAAAATTTCCTCAACGATGCCTAACGGGGAGGAGGCCTGCAATGGATGTCATCAAAGTGGCCGCGAAATCCCGCCCGTACAAAGTGGCTGGCGCCATTGCCGGTGTCTTTCGGGAACACCAACACGCGGTGGTCCAGGCCATAGGTGCCGGTGCGGTGAACCAGGCCGTCAAGGCCCTCATCTTGGCCCGCCAGTATCTGGCCCAGGATGGTTATCACATCGCGTACATTCCGCAATTCACCGAAATCGAAATCCAGGGCCAGGTGCGTACCGCCGTACGGTTCACCGTCATCGCCGTACCTGCCGAGTTAGATCCGGTACCGTTGCAGCCTCTGGCGGCTTCCTCCCAGGAAGCCCCGGAAGCGCCAGAGAAGCCCGCATCGGAATCGGAAGGAGAAGCGGCCTCAGCCTGAACTCGGCAACGAAGGCCCGCTCTGCGTTCGCCGGTGTTTCCACATTTCGTAGACAATGGGCACCAGGGAAACCGCGATGATGCCCACAATCGCGTAATGGAAGTTTTCTTTGACAACAGGGATGTTGCCAAAGAAGTAGCCCGCGAAGAGGAAGAGGGAAACCCAAATCAATGCACCTACCACATTGTAGAAGAAGAACTTCCGGTAGGTCATGGCGCCAATGCCGGCGACAAAGGGCACGAAGGTGCGGATGATGGGCACGAAGCGCCCCAGCACCACGGCTTTACCTCCGTGTTTCTCATAGAACTCGTGGGTTCGAATGAGATACTCCCGCTTGAAAAAGCGGCTATTCTCTCGAAACGCGCGCGGGCCAATGTATGCCCCGATATGGTAGTTCACCGCATCGCCTAAAATCGCGGCCGTGATTAAGAGAAACAGCACCAGACGGATGTCCAGATGCCCCAGCGCCGCAAAGGTGCCCACAGCGAATAAAAGCGAATCGCCGGGTAGGAAGGGCGTCACCACAACCCCGGTTTCCAGGAAGATGATGACGAAGAGAAGCACGTAAATCCAGGGGCCTAAAAGTTGAATGGCCTCCCCTAAATAGCGGTCCAGTTGGAGGAAAAAGTCGATCACCCAAGCCATCCATGCAGGCATCGTACGACCTCCAGGAAGATATCGAAGCCCCATTATACCGAAGAACCGCTGCCTGTAAGGGGACAATTCGCGCCGTATCTTATTTTCCCCCAGGAGCCTGCACCTCACAGGGAGGACGCGGCCCAGACGACAAACGAGCTGATGAACCAATGACTCAGGATGGGGTAGAGGACAGAACGGCTCCGCCAAGCCATAATTCCGAACCACAGTCCTCCCAACAACGTCGAATAGGTCTCCAGGGCCGGTTTCCCGATATGTAGCAGGGCAAAAGGCACCATTTGCAACAGTAACGCGGGCCCTGGACCGAAGGCACGGGCATAGGCAAACAGCAGAAAGCCGCGAAAGACGAATTCCCAACCCGCTAAATCCACCAGGTTAGAGCCCAGGATAGCCCAAGTGAAACCCCTACGATAGTACATCCGCAGGGAAGGGTCAAAGCGCAGACTGAGGGTGATGAGCACCGCAGCGGCCAGCCAGGTCAGGGCCGTGAGAAACAGACCTGCACGCCATCTCCCCAAGGTCAATCCATAATCCCGCCAAGGGCGTTTCAGTACCCACGAGATGACGACCAAAGGGATGAAAAAGTACAACACCAGGTGTTCCCAGGCCTTGTTTTCCAACCCCAAGCCACCATACCCATCCCAAAGCATGGCCCCCGTGCTGGTCAGGGTCACCCACAACACTTCCCGGGAAAACCGAGGTGGGGGTTCGGGGTACCAAAACCGTTGCCAGAGACGCTTTACGAAGGGAAGATGCGTATTCCCTTGCGGGGGAACGCGCGCACTCATGGCCATCGGGGGAACTGGTCAAAGCGCGGCGGCCGTTTCTCCAAAAAGGCCCGCCGCCCCTCTTCGGCTTCGTCGGTCATGTAGGCCAGGCGAGTGGCTTCCCCGGCGAAGAGTTGTTGCCCCACCAGGCCATCGTCGATGAGGTTGAAGGCGTATTTGAGGAAGCGGATGCTCATGGGACTTTTGCTGTTGATGATTTGGGCCCACTCGAAGGCCACCACCTCCAGGTCCTCATGGGGCACCACGGCGTTGACCATGCCCATCTGATACGCTTCTTCCGCGGTGTACACCTTCTCCAGGAAGAAGACCTCCCGGGCCCGCTTTTGACCGATGTGCCGGGCCAGGTAGGCCGAGCCATAGCCCGCGTCGAAACTGGCCACGCGCGCGTCGGCCTGCTGGAAGCGGGCGTGCTCCTTGCTGGCGATGGTCAGGTCGCACACCACGTGCAGGCTGTGCCCGCCGCCCACGGCCCAGCCTGGGACCACGGCAATGACCACTTTGGGCATGAAGCGAATCATCCGCTGGAGTTCCAGCACGTGCAGTCGGGGGAGTTCGTAACCGCCTGCATACCCGCCCTTGGTGCGCACCCGCTGGTCGCCCCCCGCGGAGAAGGCCCAGCCGCCGTCCTTGGGGGAAGGCCCTTCCCCGGTGAGCAGGATGGTGCCGATGGAGGTGTCCAGCCACGCGTCCCGAAAGGCTTCGATCATCTCGTCAATGGTCTCCGGACGGAAGGCGTTCCGCACCTCAGGGCGATTGAAGGCGATACGGGCCACCCCCTGAGCCTTGTAATACGTGATGTCCCGATAGTCCTTGACCTTCTGCCAGTCCGCCGCCTTGCGGATGTACTTCCAGGTATCGGGCATGACCGCGCCTCCTCGCATGTCCTGGGAAATTCGGTTTCGTGCCGGAATTATACTCCCGCCGTAAAGGTGCTATAATTCGCGTTGTTTCACGAGCCAATCCTGGGCATGGCAGGAGGAGGTCAGCGTGCAAA
>WFUL01000084.1 GCA_015484985.1 Anaerolineales bacterium
AGCAAGCCGCGGCGCGCTATGACGGTAACGTGGTTCAGGGCCTGCGCGCCGTGCTCCAAGAGGCCATCGAGCAATTGCGTCCGCCCGGTGAGCGCCGCTTTACCGCGGAGTGGTTGCTGTACAACATCCTGGAGATGAAGTTCTTCCAGGGTCGGAAGGTGCGGGACATCGCTTTGCGTCTTGCCCTTTCCGAGGCCGATTTCTACCGCAAACAACGGGTGGCTCTGGCCGAAGTGGCCCGTATTCTCCTGGAAATGGAGGAGAAAGCCCGCCGTAATCCCAGCGCCTCTGCAAAGGGAGACAATGGAACGAAGTTCGGCACAAAAGGCGACCCGGCCATAGGATAGGGTAAAAATGAACTGGTGGGGCGGCTTCGTCGCCTCACCAATTCATTCCCCCTGGCGCACCAACCCCGCGGCCAACACTTCGACGAGGTGGAAGGGACGGCGGCCTGCCAGGTCCTGAATCTGATGTCGGCAGGACGCCCCGTTGGCCAAAATCACTGCTTCTGGGGGGGCCTCCCGCAGCGCGGGGAGCAGCCGGTCCTCCGCGATGCGCACGCTCAGGTCATAGTGTTCGGCCTCGTACCCAAAGGCCCCGGCCATGCCGCAGCACCCGGCATCGATGTAGCGCACGTCCACGCCCAGGGTGCGCAGCACCTGGAGGGTCGGCTCCGGGCCCACCAGGGCCTTTTGGTGGCAATGGACGTGCACGTACACCGGCTCCCTGGGCGCGCGGAAGAGCAGAGCGTCGGGTTCCCGGCTCAGCAGGTCGGCCAGAAATTCGTCCAGGGTCATGCTGTGGCGGGCCACCAGCCGGGCCTCCTCCGTGCCCACCAGGTCGGGGTATTCATCCCGGATGGTGAGGATGCACGATGGCTCCAGGCCCAAAATGGGGATGCCCTGCCGGGCATAGGCCGCGAGCAGGGCCACGTTGTGCCGTGCGTTCCTTCGGGCGGCTTCCAGCAAGCCCTGGGAAAGCAATGGCCGGCCACAGCACACCCGTTGTTCTGCCACCACTACTTCGTATCCCAGGGCTTCCAGCACCTCCACCGCGGCCCGGCCGATGTGGGGGTCGTTGTAGGTGATGAAGGTATCGGGAAAGAGCACCACCCGGCCCCGAGGCGCGGGCGAGGAGCGCGGGGGTCGGTGTTTCCACCAGGCCAGGAACGTCTGCCGGGCCAGGAGCGGGAGGGTGCGGTCCGGGTGCAGGCCCAACACCCGCCCCAGCACGCGGCGGAACACGCGGCTGCGCATCACCGGGTTCACCAGCGCGGCAAAGGGCGAGAGCCAGCGGTTCAATTGGTGGATGTGGCCCAGCACGCGGTTGCGCAGGGGCAGGCCATACCTGTCGTAGTACCAGGCAGTCCACTCGGTCTTGATTTTGTTCATGTCCACCGCGGAAGGGCATTCGGCCTTGCAGGCTTTGCAGCCGATGCACAGTTTGAGCACCTGGTAGACCTGGTGGTCGTCCAGGGCCACGGGCCTGCCGCTGAGCCAGGCCCGGAGCGCGTTGGCCCGGCCGCGGGTGCTATCCCACTCATCGCGGGTGGCCATGTACGTGGGGCACATGGTGCCCGAACCGATTTTCCGGCACACCCCCGCACCGTTGCACTGCTCCACCGCGCGGTCAAAGCCCAGGAAGTCGTCCCAGTTGAGGCGGGTGGGGAAGGCGCGTACCCGGTAGTCGGGGCCGTAGCGCAGGTTTTCCGTCATGGGCGGCGCGTCCACCACCTTGCCGGGGTTGAGCCGGCCCTGAGGGTCAAAGGTGTACTTGATGCGCCGCATGGCCTGGTAGAGGACCGGGCCAAAGATGCGTTCGTTGAACTGGGACCGGGCCAGACCGTCGCCGTGCTCGCCGCTCATCGCGCCGCCGTACTTGAGGGCCAGGTCGGCCACCGCGTCCGCGATTTCGGCCATCTTCTGTACTTCGGCCGGGTCCTTGAGGTTGATGAAAGGCCGGATGTGCAGGCACCCTGCGCTGGCATGGGCGTACATGGCCACCTGGGTATCGAACCGGCGCATCAGGTTCAGGATGTCCTGCACGTAATCGGGGAGTTGCTCGGGCGGCACGGCCACGTCTTCGATGAAGGGAATGGGTTTGAAGTCCCCCCGGATGCCCATCATCAGGCCCAGGCCCACCTTGCGCACGTACCACACCCGGGCCTGGTCTTCGGGGGTAAGGGCCCGCACAAAGGTGTGGGCCAGCCTCCGCCGGCGCAGGTGGGTTTCCAGATGCTCGATTTTGCGCAGGATCTCGGCCTCGGTTTCGCCGTAGAACTCCACCACCATGAGGGCCTCGGGGTTCCCCCGCACGAAGCCCATCTGTCGCGCGTAGGCGGGCACCTGCCGGGCCAGGTCCAGCAGGAAGCGGTCCATGAGTTCCACCGCGGAGGGCGCGCAGCATTCCAGCGCGGCCAGGTTCACGTGCATGGCCTGAATCAGGTCGTCGCAGTGGACCACCACCAGGCCGGTACGTTTAGGCCGTTCCACCAGGTTGAGGGTGAGCCGACGAATCACGGCCAGCGTGCCTTCGGAGCCAACCACCAGTTGGGCCAGGTTCAGCCTGCCCTGTTCCATGCCCCGGAGCAGGTAGTTCAGGTTGTAGCCGCTGCTGCGCCGCCAGTGCTTGGGGAAGCGAGCCCGGATTTCGTCCGCCACATCCTGGATGATGGCCGGGATTTCCCGGTACAGGCGGGCTTCCAGGGAATCCCCGCGGGCTTTGGCCTGCCAGGCCGCGGGGTCCAGGGCCTCAAAGCGGGCGGTGGAGCCGTCGGCCAGGACCACGTCCAGGGTCAGCACGTGGTCCACGGTCATGCCGTAGAGGATGGAGTGCGCGCCGGTGCTGTTGTTGCCGGCCATGCCGCCCAGGGTGGCCCGTTCCGCGGACGCGGGGTCGGGGCCGAACATCAGGCCGTGGAAGCGCAGGAAGCGGTTGAGGTGGTCCAGCACGATGCCGGGTTGCACCACCACGCGGCGGGCCTCGGGCTGGAGTTCCAGCACCCGGTTCAGGTACTTGCTGGTATCCAGCACCACGGCCTGGCCCACGGTCTGCCCGGCCAGGCTGCTGCCGCTGCCCCGGGGCAGCAGGGGGAGTTCGTGCTCCGCGGCCAGGGCTACCGCGGCGATGAGGTCCTCCTCGGTGCGGGGAATCACCACGGCCAGGGGGTAGACCTGGTAGATGCTGGCGTCGGTGCTGTAGAGGGTGCGGGTGAGGTCGTCCAGGTAGACCTCGGCCTGGGTGTGCTTGCGGAGGGCCTGGGCAAAGGCCTGTACACGGGTTTCGGGCATGGCCGCCTCCGAAGGATGGGAAATCAGGTCACGGTTTTCTGTCCGGTAAAGTACTCAGCCAGAAGGCAAGGATGCCGAAGGCCACGGTGACGTTGAGGGAGCGCTTGACGCCGCGCATGGGCAGGGTGACCACTCGATGGCACAGGGCCAGTGCGTGGGGGTCAATGCCGGCCCGTTCGTTGCCCACCACCACAGCCAGGGGCGTGTCCGGTACGGCCATATCCAGGTGCCAGGGTTCGCCTTCCGTTTCCAGGGCCCAGAGGGTCCAGCCTTCCCAGCGCAGGCGCTCGAGCACGTCCACGGCATCAGGATGATAAGACCAGGGCACGACCTGTTCCGCGCCCAGGGCCGTCTTGGCGATGCCCTCGTGGGGCGGGGTGGGGGTGATGCCGCAAAGGTGCAGGTGCTGGAAGCCCGCGGCGTCCGCAGTGCGGAAGAGGGACCCCACGTTCCAGGCGCTGCGCAGGTTATCGAGCACGGCTCGCACGGGAGGTTGAAGTACATCCCGGGTCTTTTCCGTCATTCGCTCTTTGTGTAGCTGTTTTTCTACCTGGAGCACCAGGGCTCCTGCGCAACGAGGACAGGCGGCGAGAGGTTCCAGGCTGGGAAAGCGTAAACGGCATTGGGAGCACGAGTAGAAGCACACCTGAAGCATATCACGTCAGCGGGCAGGAGCGGTTTCTGTCGCGGGCGTCTCCTGGGCCGAGGGCATCGCCATAACCCGCCCGAAGCCCCGGAGAGGAAGATGGAGCCAGAGGGTACGGATGCCCTCTTCTTCCTCGACCCACCAATCCCCACCCATGTCCAGCAGAAGCAGACGTCCCAGCATGAGGGCGTGAGGCATCCAGGAAGGTGCCTCCCCGCGAGGTTGGGGGAGGAGGGCATGTCGTACCCGAGCGTCCAGAATAGGGCCTCGCTTTGGATCCTGGCTTCCCTGGATACGCACCTCAATGACCGATTCCTCCGAGGCATGGCGCAGGAGATACGCGGCCAGCATTTCCAGGAGCCATTCCCCCAGGCTGGGGTCTACGGACAGATGGGCATCGACCTGAAGAGCTATTTGCAGGCGCGCCTGGGCCAGGTCGTTCTCATGGCGCTCCAGGACTCGCTCTACGATGCGTGGCAGGGGGAGATGGGCCCGGGGTTCGGCCTGGGGCCTCAGGTGTTGGTACATCCATGTGAGGACGGCTTGGGTCATGTAAGGGACCGGGTTCCAGGGCTGTTGCAGGGTCTGGTTTTGGAGAAGTACGTCCAGTTGTTGGAGATAGGGTCCCAGGGTATCCTGGTATGCCCTGCGGTTAGGAGGGGCCCAGACGGCGCCCGAAACCCGACCGGGCTCTCGCATACCCGCCCACACATAGGGCCAGGCGAGGAGCAGCGGAGCCAGGCCAATCTCGGCGATGCCCAGCAAGGTACCCTGTTGGGTCAGACTGTTACCGAAGAACAGTTCGCCCATCCCCGCCAGCAGGAATCCCGCCGCCGTGACCCAAGCGAAGGTCCGGCCCCGGGTGGGGACGCGACGGGACGTTTGCCAGAACGCGAGCACGGCCAGCAAAGCAAGGAAGCCGTATTGGATTTTCAGGAGTAGGGTGGGGGACAAATCCAGGAGGAGCAAACCTCCCCACAGGAGTACCCACAACATCCCGAGGACGTGGCCCAGAAGCAGGCGACGCTGGGAGGACGCACGTGGCCGGGTGAACCAGAAACCCATGAGCAGGGCAGCCGGGGGCAGGTTGGCCAGATGGTGGAAGGCCATGCCCAATACCGAGGGGCCCCAAAGGAACAGGGTCCACAAGAACAGGAACCCCTGCCACAGAGCCATCAGGGCCACATTTCCGAGAACCGTGGCGGGGAGCCTGGGAAGGCGCGTTTGGCGCAGCACTTGCAGGCCGTACAGGAATCCCAGGTAAAGGAAAATCAAGCCCGTATGACGTAACAGGTGAAGGGCGAACCCGGTGTCCTGATAGAAGAACGACACGTTATCCCTCCCCACGTTGTTGGCGCAGGGCCTGGAGACGGCGCAACAGTTCCTGCCGAACGACCTGGGGATTGGCCTGTCCCCGGGCCCGACGCATGACCTGTCCGAAGAGCCAGTTGGCCACGCCTTCTTTGCCACGAAGGTACTTTTCCACCTCTTCAGGGTGAGCCTGGAGGACGTCCTCCACCCACTGGGCGATGCGGTCAGTGTCGGAGACCTGGCGCAGGCCCTTTTCCTGGATGATGGCCGATGCGGGTTTCCCCGAGGCGAACATCTCGGCCAGCACCCGTTGGGCGGTGTTCTTGTTGATGTCCCCACGCTGGAGATAACCCAGCAAGGCGGCCAGTTCTTCAGGAGGGACGGGGGC
>WFUL01000085.1 GCA_015484985.1 Anaerolineales bacterium
CTTCCTGCACCATGCCGTCAACGGCGGAACTCTGGTGGTTCACGGTGATGGACGGCAGACCCGGGATTTTGTGTACATCGAGGACGTGGTGGACGCTCTCATTGCCGCAGCCACCGCGCCTCATGTGGACGGACACGTCATCAACGTAGGATCGGGAGAGGAAACCTCCATCTACGAGCTCGCCCAACGCATCCTGGAAATGACCGGAAGCAAAGCCCAAATCCTGGTCAATCCTGAACGTCATCCAGGGGTCCTGCACATGCGAGCCGACCTGGAGAAGGCCTCTCGCCTTCTGGGCTATCGGCCTCGGCACACCCTGGACGAAGGCCTACGCCGTATCCTCCAGGAAGACCCCCGTTTTCAGGTGCAGTCGGTGACCACGGGATGACCCTCTTACGCATTTGATACCCATTCTCCCGTGAGATGAAACAATGGACAAGTTCGAGATCAAAGGCTATCTGTCCATCGAATGATGTGGCCCAGGATCTGTAGCATTACCCCTCATGCTCCCTATCTTCGTGCAGAGGCCTGTATTATCGAGGCGTTCTTGTCCATCCGCATAGGTCTTTCCGGTCCCCGGGATCGCGAGTCGAAAAACCCATTGATGGGGCGGCAAAGCCCCCCATCAGTGGATTTTCTTTCCTGCGGTCCCGGACCCGGTTGGAGCTCTCGATACAATGGTTTCGTTTCATAAGAGAAGGGGAAGGATACCCTCCCCTTCACCCTGAAAGCAGGCCGACGGTCGACGTTATCCCTCTTCCTCAACTGGCCCTTCTGAGGCGGGAGAGGAAGGAGGGTGAGGGTCTCCTTCCCCTTCCACAAGGGGAGATGGTCTCCGATATTGGGCCAGCATTTCCCGCACGAAGGGATCATCGGTGTCTGTAGGCAATGCCTCGAGGTTGGTATAAATGCGCACCCGTCGTTCGGTCTTGTCTGGAGGCTTGACCAGAATGTCCACCACCAGGTCCCGGGGAAGCATCCCGTAGTCCTGCAAGGTCCAAATGGTCGTAATGCGGTCGCTCAAATTGGGCCACTGATCCTTAGCCCATCGGTAACGCTCTCGACAGAACTGCCAAATGGCTTCGGGCAGATGCTCATGACGATATGCTTTGTACTGCTCCCAAATCTGAGGGAAGGGGGTCAAAGGAAACAGAATTTTCAACATGGCCTGTTGGACGATTTCAGGAGGACGCCCTTTCTCCTCATCTACCCAGTTGATGTGGTAGTTCACGATGAAGGTAAAGATACCAAAGTGTGAGTAGTACTCCACCGTTTGGAGGATTTCTTCTTTGCGCGCATAGGCCCGGGCATAGGCCTCTTCCATCAATAGACTGGGCTCCTCAAGGTGTTCATCCTCCAAAGCCCAACCCGTACGTTTCACCCCAGGAGGAAGTTCCCGAAAACGGAAGTAATGAGGGTCCACCCGGTAGACCCAGGCCACCAGACGACGGATGCGGTCGTTCTCCACGTTGAATTTGTACATACGGCCTTCGGCCAGCAGATCTTCCAGGGCATCGGCAATCCCACGCTGTCGCGCCTGATCGAGGGCCCGTTCCAGACCTGAGGTGTATTCTGCCAAGCCTCGGGAGGCCACCACCCGCTCCAGCAATGCCCTCGATTCTCGCTTTTTCCATCCTCCATGGGCGACCACCCATTGCAGTATCGTGAGGAAGGCACCCGCCAGCCCTACGGCCACCAGGGCATGCCACTTCATGAAGACGAGCACCAGAAACATGATGTAACTGGCCACCATACCGCGCAAACCGGCAAAGCGCAACGCCCGCGCCTCGGGGGAACCAGGTTCGATGCCTTTCTCCCGCAGTACGTCGTCCCGGGCGAAAAACACCGCAGTACTGCTGATAACGAAGGCGCTGACGAAACCGAACGCGTAGTAAGCTTCCACCACCGTGACGTAACGGATGATGGGGATGAGGACCGCCGAAATGCCCCAAATGACCACGATACCGATGCGGTCGTCCAAAAAGGTGGAGGGCAAGCGCCCCAACCGAGCGGCATTGGCCGCCACCGCTGCTCCCCCCACGTAGCCACCGCCCTGAGCCAAAAGCAAGATGACCGCCAACAACAACCCGGCCACGAAGAGGAAAACCTCCCCTGGCGTCCCTTCCAGGGCCTGCGCAAGGGCCCGGGCCACCGCGATGTTGTAGGCCGTCTCCTGCAGAAAAGCCTCTCGATCGGACACGCGGGG
Organism: Anaerolineales bacterium; assembly: GCA_015484985.1. GTDB lineage: Bacteria > Chloroflexota > Anaerolineae > Anaerolineales > DRMV01 > S139-71. The sequence goes on from WFUL01000085.1 coordinate 2,207, forward strand.
CACGTATTCACCCGGTACACCCCTGCGCACACTCAGGAGATATTCCTCATACAACGCCTCGGCCGCCTGACGGTCGGCCTCGGTCACCTGGATGTCCTCCAGAGAGACCCCGCGACCCATCCACTGAGCCGCGACAATCTCGTACTCAATCAACAGGGTGCTGTACCCCTCCGTGGCGGGGATGCGCCAGCGTTTGGCCGCATAGAGTTGCATCACCCCCGTGCCGATGAGGAACAGAGCCGCCAGGGTGAGGGCCGTACGCACCACCATCCACTTGGGCCGGGCTGCATGCTTGCCGCTGGCCGGGATGACCTCATACCCGGAGAACCCCAGCATCGCACTGGACATGGAGCGGAAGAACAAATAGAGGATCATCCCTGTGGCCAGAGTACTCAAATCCTGCCCCGCACGCACCACATGCTCCACCACCTGAGCGGTTTCCAGTCGCCGGATGATACCCTCGGTGAGAAAGGCCCATTCCGGATGGCGCACCGCCGCCAGGGTGGTGATGCTCAAAGCCCCCAGGGTGAAAATGGTGAACGCGCCTCCACCCAGAAGAAAGAGGGGCACCGCCCGCCGGGGGCCCATCAAGACCAAAACCGCCATGATGAAGAAAGCGAAGATCTCGGCCAGGAGCAGGCGATAAGGGGCCAGTTCCGGCAGAACCAACATCAGCACGTCAGAAGCAGAAATGGCGCTGATGATGATGGTCAAAATCGCGTCAAGGAAGAACAAACTGGTCCCGACCCAGGAAAGCCAGCGTAACTTGGGAGGGCCGATGGATTCAACCAGGGGTCCGCTGCCCCCCGCGTTGGGTCGCAGGTAACTGGCCGCCTGGTAGGAGGGCACCACCCCGAAATAGAGCATCAGGGAGAGTACTCCAAAGGCCGCGATGGCGATGCCGTGGTACCCTTGCGCACCATAGATGGCCAGGAGGGTCTGATACGCAGCCACACTGAAGGCATCGGCTGCGATTTCGAAAATCAGCGCCAATACCCCCAGCCCTGTGCCACCGAATAGCAGTCCCTCGAACATCAACCGGGGCAGCTTTTTGCGCGCCTCATGCCATTCGGCAGGAGGGATATAAGACCGGAAGAGCTTGCGCATATCCTTATCTCACCGTCTCAGATTGAGGAAACTCGGAACGCGCATCTCCCACGTGGTAAGATGGTGGGAGGATATTCACCATTTTACCCGATTGGAACCCATGGTCGAGAAAATCACCTTCATCGGCGCGGGCAGTTTCGAGTTCACTCGGGGACTGGTGCGGGACCTGCTCACCTTCCCTCGTCTGCGTCGGGTCACCCTCAGCCTGATGGACATCGACCCGGAACGTCTGGAATTCAGCCGGCGTGCCGTGGTCTGCCTGGTGGAGGCCTTTGGCGCGAACGTGCGGGTCGAAGCCACTCTGAACCGTCAACAGGCCCTGGAAGGAGCGGATGTGGTCCTCACCACCATCTTGGTGGGCAGCACCCAGGTCTGGCGTCACGACATTGAAATCCCCAAAAAGTACGGGGTGGACATCAACGTGGGCGATACCCGAGGTCCCGCGGGCATCTTCCGGTTCCTGCGCACCCTTCCCGTCATGCTGGACATTGTGGAGGATATGGAACGCCTGTGTCCTCGAGCGGTGCTCCTCAATTACACCAATCCCATGGCGCTGCTCGTGGGTGCCCTTAGCCGCATGTCCTCCATTCGCATCGTGGGGCTTTGCCATTCCGTACAACGCACAGCCCGCATGCTGGCCCGCTGGATTGGCGCACCCCTGGAGGAAATCGACTACACCGCCGCGGGCATCAATCACCTGGCCTGGTTCCTCACCTTTCGCTGGAAGGGACGGGATGCCTATCCCCTGCTCCGCCGGGTGGTGCTGGAAAACCCCGAGGTCTACCGGGAGGAAATCGCACGTAACGAGACCTTCCTGCATTTGGGGTATTATCCCACCGAATCCAGCGGCCACCACTCCGAGTACACCTGGTGGTACCGCAAACGCCCTGACCTGATCGAAAAAATTGCCCAGGGGACCGGGTGGAATCCCGGGGAGTACGCGTACATCCTCAAGCGTTACCTGGAACGGGAGGGAACGTGGAAAGCCGAAATTCAGGCCCAACTGACCCGCGACCTCACACCCGAGGACCTTCGTCGGAGCGAGGAATATGCGGCTCCCATCATCAACGCCCTGGACGGGGGTGAACCCTTCCGCTTTCATGGTAACGTACCCAATACCGACCTCATCGCCAACCTTCCTTTCGGGGCATGTGTCGAAGTACCCATCCTGGTCGACAGGCACGGGTTCCATCCTCTGCGGGTCGGTTCCCTTCCCCCACCGGTCGCCATCCTCACCCGGCTCAACAGTGAAATCGAAGAACTGGCCATCCAGGGCGCGTTGGAAGGCGACCCGGTGAAAATCTTTCACGCCATCGCCCACGACCCCCTCACGGCCGCGGTGCTTTCCTTAGAGGAAATCCGGCGCATGGTCAACGAACTCTTCGCCGTGCACCGCCCCTATCTCCCCCAATTCTCCAAACATCGAGTGGATTTGGAAGACATCGGTCCCCATCATTACCGGTGAGGTTATACCAGTTCTCTCATGAAACGAAACCATTGTACCGGTACTCCTGACCGGGCACGGGACCGCAAGAAAAGGGTGTGTGGGGCGGCTTCGCCGCCCCACACACCCTTTCTTTCTCCCTCTGCACTCCTATACCCGGTTCGTTCTAAGCAAACGGGACAGCCTTAACGTTCCCCTTGGGGCCTTCCTCCCTTTTGTTAGTAATGGAAAGCCATAGGGTATGCGACAGCCACGCTTGTTCATTATTTCATCCTTACGGGAGATTTGAACATCTTGAACGCATAAGCCTGACCAGGAATCAAACCCCCAGAAGACAGCAGAACTGAATGTAAGCTAAGCTACGGAGGCAGTGCTTCCAGACGGTAAGCACCCGGTTGTCGCGTGTATCGGGTCACCAGGGTGACGATGAGGTAAGTCTCGCCCGCCTCCGGTACATTCACCGTCACCAATCCTTGATAGCCTTGCTCTATGGGAAGGCGCTCCACGCGAGCCGTTTCAGGTCCCAGATAGACCAGCATCCATCGAAATTCGGCGGGAAGTCGGTTCGATACCCGCACGAACCCCTCGGCTTCCCACCCACCGTCGTCCGTTTCAAAGTCCTCGCGATAGCCCAGAGCATCCAGGGTGACATCGTCCAGCAGAAAGCCTACCCGATTCACCGCAGCATCGGTGACGTAAACGAAGCGCACCCATACCGGACCGCCGGCATAGGATGAGAGGTCCACCTCTTCCTGAATCCATCGCGGTGTATCACCACCGCCGGAGACTCCTGTATACCCCCATCCGTAGTTGTTGCCCGTGGGGTTGGCATCTGTAGCCGAAGGGGGACGTAGCATATCCCAGCGCTTCCCGTCTCGGGAGGCCAGCACGTACACAAAATCGTAGTTGGGCTCGATGTTGTACCAGGTCCAGTAGGACAGGGTCACCGGCCCTCGGACCTCATGCAGGTCAAAACGACGGGTCAGGCGCATCTCCGACTCATCACCGTAATTGGACCAGAAGGCATAAGCTCCCGAACGGGGTTGGGTTGGCCAGAGGGCGATTTCCGTCTCTCCTCTCAGTCTAAGCGTCCATGTACCCGGACATTCCAGACGGTAAACGTCCATGCCGAAGGGGAAGACTCGCGCCTCCCAGGAACCCGGACACGCCTCGAGCGTCTCGGCCCGAGGCCGGTCGGATAGGGTGTACGTTTGATAACCGTAACGGCCGTCGTCCGGGTCTGGGTCCTGCACCAGATTGGCGGCCAGCCAGTCGAGAAACACATCCTCATAGGTGAGGTCGGGAGCATAGCGGTCCAGAACCGCCTGCACGCCATCCCAGCCGTTGGCGTCCTGGGCGATGAGTTCCCGCAACGCCTCATCCCCAAAGCGCTCCCAGAAGTAGAGCAAGAAAAGGAAAGAGGCCTGGTAGTGGGGCAGCGTAGAGGCCTGTTGGGGATCGGGCCAGGCATTCAGCTGCACGTCGGGTTGTCCCATGTAGAGCACCTCACCCGAGCCGGGTTCATAGCCGTTCAACCACATGGCCAGTTCCGAAGCCCCCTCGTTCAGCCAGGAAGCCTCGTTCCGGTCCTGGTACCAGTGAATCATGTGCTGAAACTCGTGGGCCAGCAACCCTTGAGTCCAGGGTTCGTCCAAAGAGGAAGCGGCGGCAGAAAACACGAACATCTCATGTTGATTGGAATAGGGATGAACGGCGGGTGGCCACTCATCGGAGGATGCATAATAGCCCGCCACACCTCCGCCCAAACGCCGCACATAAAGGATGTAAACGCGGGGATCGCCGTCGATGCCAGGGACCCACTCGGAACCAAAGAAGCGTCGCGTGGTGGGATAAATGCGTTCCTCAAAGGTCTGCATCAAGGCCTGAACCTCGGCCGGGTCATAGGGTACCCCCTCCTCGACCCAGAAGTAAGCGTGGGAAGTCACATAGACCAACTTCGCGGTGACGGTATAGGCCTGATGGGTCTCCATATCCATCACGTAAAAGGTCTCCCGCTCACCCACTTGACGGGGCGGCCCGGGGGTCGGCGTTGCCCATTGCACCCGCCGACCCAACACGTTTTCCGTGAAGGCAATGGGGTCGTGCACAGGCGGCTGGGCCGTTTGCAGAACCCGTAGGTTGCGTCGAACCTCCACGGACCCCATCTCGTTCGGTCGAACCGACGTCGCTTCAGGCGTTTGCACCAAGGGCATAGAGGATGTCGGAGTCCTCGGGGGCCAGGTAGGTGTCGTCCATAGGGTCTGGGAAGGGACTATCTCGGGTGTGGGTGTCCTTTCTCGCAGTTGAGGGTCCATCCACAAGGATGCCCAAAATAAGGGGCTGCATATCAAGCAGCCCAACAGAAAGGGAATTCCCCAGCACCCCCATCCAAAACGCGTCATCGTTCAAGACTCCTTCAACCAACCACGACGGACCAGCACCTTCTCCAATTCGACCCCCCAGAACACCACCGTGCTCAACACCAGCGCCAGAACCAGTTCGTCCAGCCCCAAAGCAACCGTGTTGAAGATGGACTGTAACGCAGGGACGTAAATCACCGCCAATTGTAGGCCGAAGGTGAGCAAAACAGCAACCAAGAGAAAGAGATTGCTCCGTAACCCGCGGGTGAAAAGGGACTCCTTCGAACTACGAATGGCCAAGGCATTCCCCATTTGCGCAAGGGTTAAGGTAGTGAACACCATGGTCTGCCAGATTTCCTGTCCCCGTGTCCCCCCAAATGCATAATACCAAAACCCAACACCCAACGAGACCAATCCCATGAGCAAACCAATGAAGCCCATGTCCCGCACCATAGGAGCATCGAAGATGCGAGCCTGGGGGTTGTAAGGGGGACGTTTCATCACGTCCTTTTCGCCCGGTTCGACGGTCAGCGCCAGACCAGGGAGGCCATCAGTGACCAGGTTAATCCAGAGAATTTGCAAGGGACGCAAGGGAAGGGGCATCCCGAAAAAGGGCGCCAGGAGCATCACCAAGAGTTCACCAGTGTTGGAGGTCATGGTGTACTTGATGAACTTACGGATGTTGTCGTAGATGATACGCCCCTCCTCCACCGCGGCGACGATGGTGGCGAAATTGTCGTCCAAAAGCACCATCTCCGAGGCTTCTTTGGCCACCTCTGTTCCCGTGATGCCCATGGCTACGCCGATATCCGCTTTTTTGAGCGCGGGCGCGTCGTTCACACCATCTCCCGTCATGGCTACGATGTGGCCCCGGTTTTGCAAGGCTTCCACGATGTGGAGTTTGTGTTCCGGGGAAACGCGCGCGAAGACGGCCACCTGTTCCACACGCGCTTCCAGGTCGCGACGGTCCATGTCATGCAAGGCATAACCCGTCAGGAGCTCACCCCCGTCCATCAAGTCCAGCTGCCGGGCAATGGTCCGGGCGGTGGTGGGATGGTCACCGGTGATCATTTTGACCTGGATGCCGGCTTCCTGACATGTGCGCACCGCATCCTGTGCCTCGGGACGCAAGGGGTCCATCATGCCCACCAAACCGACGAACACCAAACGGTGCTCCACCTCCTCCTGAAGCCGTTCCTCAGGAGACAGCACGTCGAGACGGCGAACGGCCAGCCCCAGGACCCGGATACCTTGTTCGGCCAAACGTTCGTTTTCTTCCAGTATGGTCTGACGGTCTGCGTCGGTCATGGGGCGCACCGTCCCGTCCTTCCACACCCGGTCGCTCAATTTCAGCAACACATCGGCCGCGCCTTTGGCGAAGACCACATAGGGAGGTGGCGGGTTCCGGAAGAAAGTCTCCCACAACCAGGTCAAGTGAGGGTCCTGAGCCAGCAAATCAGGCCGCACCTGATGGACGGTGACCATACGCTTCCGTTCCGAGGTAAAGGGAACCTCGGCTACCCTGGGCAGGATTTTCTCCAAAATGGGCTTGGGAAGGCCAAATTGCGCCGCGGCCACCACGAGAGCACCCTCGGTGGGATCTCCGACAGCCCGGTATCCATCTCCGTTTTCAGGGGGCAGCAGCTCCGCGTCGTTGCATAAGGCCCCAGTGACCAACATGACAAGGAAATCCGGGTCCAGCTGCTTGGCCCCCTTTTCCAGGGCCTCGACCACGTCGTCCTGGGGGAGCTCCTGGACCACCTGGGCCACGTCTAGGCGCTTTCCAAAACCGTCCAGCACCGTAACGGTCATGCGATTTTGCGTCAGCGTACCCGTTTTATCGGTGCAGATGACCGTCACCGAGCCCAGGGTCTCTACTGCAGGGAGCTTGCGGATTAACGCACGACGGCGCAACATGCGCTGTGCGCCCAAAGCCAGGGCGATGGTCACCACTGCGGGCAGGCCCTCGGGTACCGCAGCCACCGCCATGCTGATGGCGGTGATGAACATCAAGCGCGGGTCTTCCCCGCGCAACAGGCCCAGCAGGAAGATGAGCACAATCAGGGCGACGGCGGCGATGCTCAAATCCCGTCCCAAACGCGCGAGGCGTTTTTGCAGAGGGGTGGGCTCCCGTTCCACGGTATGCAACATGTGTGCGATTTTGCCCAATTCCGTGTGGTGGCCGGTAGCCGTGACCACCGCCTCCCCTTTGCCATAGGTCACCCAGGTGCCCATGAAAATCATGTTGCGACGTTCTGCAACGGGAAGCCCCTCCACAGGGATGGGATCCACGTGTTTGGAAATGGGCTGGGATTCCCCCGTCAGCGCGGCCTCCTCCACCCGCAGCGAAATACTGCGCAGCACCCGCGCGTCCGCGGCCACCGCGTCCCCTGCTTCCAGAAGGAGGATATCCCCGGGCACCACGTCCGTTGCCGGAACGTCCATGGCGTGTCCATCCCGCCGAACCCGCACCGTAGGCACGGTCATCTTTCGTAAGGCCGCCAGCGCGCGCTCCGCGCGATATTCTTGTGAGAACCCCAACAGGGCGTTCAGGATGACAATCACCAGAATGGCAATACTTTCCTTAATATCTCCCAGGGCCCAGGAAATGGCTGCGGCCACGATGAGCAGGATAACCATGGCCTCGGTGAACTGGGCAAGGAACATGCGTACCGGAGAGGGTCCCTGACCTTCCGGGAGGGCATTGGGGCCGAATTGCTCCCGACGCCGGCGGGCTTCTTCTTGGGAGAGCCCGGTCCGGGGGTCCACCTGCAGGATACGACATACCTCCTCAGCTTCCATACGCCAGGGCTGCAAAGTTCCAAAATTCATGGTCCTTCGTCCTCCCGTACAAGGTCCTTAGAAGAAGACGGAAGCCCGATTCCCCGTCCATTCCGTGCGGAGGCAAGTATACCGTAATTCATATTGGCACCGTGGAGGTCGCGAGATCGGAACGCTCCCTAACTTTTGTTGACGTACCTTGGCACCTATGGTATTCTACGCACCGCAAATCTTTACCCTGGAGGTGTTCTCATTACCCAAGGAATTCGTGCGGAGGACTTTCGGGTCAACGAGGCCATTCGCGCCCCTCGGGTTCGTCTCATTGGTCCCGATGGGCAAAATTTGGGCGTCGTGACCCTGGAGGAGGCCCTGCGTCGGGCCCGGGAAGCCAATCTGGATTTAGTAGAGGTGGCACCTTCAGCCGATCCACCGGTATGTCGTATTCTGGACTTCGGCAAGTTTCTCTATGAGAAGAAAAAGCGGGAGCGGGAGAGCAAGAAGCGTCGGGTCCGGGTAGAAATGAAGGAAATGCGTCTGCGCCCGCGTACGGCGCTCCATGACCGAAACATCAAATTGCGCGATGCCCGGGAGTGGTTACAAGAGGGTAAAAAGGTCAAAGTGGTCATCCTCTTTCGAGGACGGGAAATCACCTATCCGGAACTGGCGTTGGAGGACCTCAAGGA
>WFUL01000086.1 GCA_015484985.1 Anaerolineales bacterium
GCTTGCCGCTGATGGCGGGGTCGTGGGCCTTGGCCTCCTCCAGGGTCCAGCCTTCCAGCACCGCCTGCCGGGAAAGACGGATGCGGCCCGTAACGGGGTCGATGCTGGTGACCATGACGGTGATTTCGTCCCCCACTTTGACCACGTCTTCCACCCGTTCTACGCGGCCCCGTTCCAGCTGGGAAATATGCACCATGCCCAGGATTTGGGGCAGGATTTCCACGATGGCCCCGTGTTCTGTGAGGCGGATGACCCGGCCGGTGTAAATTCGGCCTTCTTGCGGGAGTTCGGTAATGGCCAGAACCCGGCGTTTGGCTTCTTCCAGGTTTTCCAGATTGGAAGCCGCAATGTAGACCTTGCCGTCGGGCTCGATTTCGATTTTGGTGTCCGTCTCCTCCTGAAGGGCGCGGATGACCCGCCCTCCCGGACCGATAAGTGCGCCGATGCGCTCCACCGGAATCTGCACGATTTCCATGCGGGGAGCATGGGGCTTGAGTTCCGGTCGGGGTTCGGCGATCACTGCCAGCATCTTCTCCAGAATCCACAGGCGCCCTCGACGGGCCTGCTCCAGGGCTTCGGCCATGATTTCGGGCGTGATGCCGGAGATTTTGATGTCCATCTGCAGGGCGGTGATGCCCTTCTCCGTGCCTGCCACCTTGAAGTCCATGTCCCCCAGCATGTCTTCCATGCCGATGATGTCGCTGAGCACGACGTGCCGGTCACCCTCCTTGATAAGGCCCATGGCGATGCCCGAGACCGGTGCCTTGATGGGCACGCCCGCGTCCATCAGGGCCAGGGTGGAACCGCACACCGAGGCCATGGAGGTGGAGCCGTTGGAGGAGAGGACCTCGGACACCAGACGGATGGTGTAGGGGAATTCGTCTTCCGAGGGGATGACAGGGACCAGGGCCCGTTCGGCCAGCGCGCCGTGCCCGATTTCCCGGCGGGAGGCACCCCGCAATGGGCGCACTTCGCCCGTGGAGAAGGGCGGGAAGTTGTAGTGGTGGATGTAGCGTTTGGACTCGGCCTGGAGCAGCACCGTGTCCAGTTCCTGGGCTTCGCCCAGGGTCCCCAGGGTGGCCAGGGTGAGCACCTGGGTTTCGCCCCGGGTGAACAGGCCGGAGCCGTGGGCCCGGGGGCTGATGTCCACCTCGCACCACACGGGACGGATTTCATCGGGCGCGCGACCATCGGCCCGGCGGCCCGTTTCCAGGATGTAACGCCGCACCGTCTCCTTGAGCACCTGGTCGAAGGCGGCTTTGACCTGCACTTCGGTGGGCGGTTCTGGAGCCTCGCCGCCGTTTTCCGCGGCCGTTAACGGGGCCTGGGTGAAGCGTTCCACCATTTCCGCGCGCAGGGTGTTGATGGCCTCGTTGCGCTCTTTCTTGGGCAGGGTCTGCTCGAGGATGCCCCAGAGACGGTCGGCTACGGCTTCGCGGATGGCTTCTAGCAGGTCCTCCGGCACCGTGAAGGGCTCGTAGGCGGCTTTGGGCTTGCCGATGTCCGCGGCCATGCGTTCCTGAACGTCGATGAGGGGCTGCAGGGCTTGATGACCGAACTTGAGGGCCTCGACGACCACCTCTTCCGGCACTTCGCGGGCTCCACATTCCACCATGATGATGGCCTCGCGCGTGCCCGCGATGCGCAGGTCTAGCTCCGACTTCTCCATTTCCTGGAAGGTGGGGTTCACCACGAACCGGCCGTTGATGAACCCGATGCGCACCGCGCCGATAGGTCCGTTCCAGGGGATGTCGGAAATGGCCAGCGCAGCCGAAGCGGCGTTCACCGCCAGGATGTCCAGGGGGTTCTCGTCGTCTGCCGAGAAGGAATACACGATGACCTGAACTTCATTTCGCAGGTCTTTGGGGAAGAGGGGGCGCAGGGGTCGGTCGACCAAGCGAGCCACCAGGATGGCTTCATCCGAAGGTTTGCCCTCACGGCGAAAGAAGGACCCGGGGATACGCCCGCTGGCGTACATGCGCTCTTCGTAATCCACGCGCAAAGGGAAGAAGTCGATGTCCAGCCGGGCTTCCGGGGTCATGGTGGCCGCGGCGAAGACCAAGGTATCCCCCAGACGTACGGTAACAGCTCCGTTGGCCTGGAAGGCCAGTCTACCCGCTTCGAAGACGATCGTTTTGTCGCCCACAACGGCTTCATATGTGTAGAGTTTGGGTTGGTCATACGGTGTTGATGTCATATGCCGTCCTCCCTGGTGGAATGCTCCGGGGTCCCAAAACGGAAAAGCCCCTTACCCACCTTGTAAGGGGCCGATGAGAGGTTTTGGTCGCTTCCCCGCCCGGATGCGGGGGTTACTCCTTCCGTCGAATGCCCAGTCGGTTGGTGATGTCCACATACCGTTGGTAGTCCTTTTCCCGCAAGTACCGCAAGAGCCGTCGCCGCTTCCCGACCATCATAAGCAAGCCCCGGCGGGAGTGCTCGTCGTGTTTGTGAATCTTCAGGTGTTCCGTCAGGTTGCGGATGCGGTAAGTGAGCAACGCGATTTGGACTTCCGGCGAACCCGTGTCGCCTTCGTAGCGCTGGAAGTCCTTGATGATTTGGGCCTTGATTTCGGGATCCAGGCGCTTATTGCTCATGGTCCGATGCCTCCTTGGATAAGCCTCCAAGCCAACAGCCGAAGCCGTCAGCCGGTCGGGGGAGATTATACCATGGAAGCCCGGAATGGTCGCGGGAAAATCTTTTGCCAAACCGGGCCAGACTTGGTACAATAGGGACGCCACGGGGAGGTGCCGGAGTGGTCGATCGGGGCCGCCTGCTAAGCGGTTGCGGGGGTGGAGAGCCTCCGCCGAGGGTTCGAATCCCTCCCTCCCCGCTGAAATCTGCCCCCGTAGCTCAGAGGATAGAGCGCCTGCCTGCGGAGTAGGAGGTCGCCGGTTCGAATCCGGCCGGGGGCTTGAGGGTGCGGGGCTTCTGGCCCCGCCTCTTTTTTACCTTTTACGAAACGCTAATGACCCCTCAGTACCATAACCGTCCTACAATAACGACGGGTTGTTTTTTCACAACGGGAGCGGGCAGACCAAAATCGGTGACGAGGTAGCGGAGCCATGGAATTCAAGGACTACTACGCCATTCTGGGTGTCAGTCCTGACGCCTCTGAGGAGGAAATCAAACGGGCCTTTCGGCGTCTGGCCTTGAAATACCATCCGGACCGCAACCCCGGCGACAAGGCGGCCGAGGAGAAGTTCAAGGAAATCAACGAGGCCTATCAGGTGTTGGGCGACCCGGAAAAACGGGCCCGGTACGACCAGTTACGGGCCTCCTACGAACAGTGGCGCCAGGCCGGCATGCCGGGAGGGTTCGACTGGTCCCAGTGGTTCACCACCCCCGGCGGGGTGCGGGTGGAGTTCCGGGACCTGGACGATCTCTTCGGCGGTGTCGGTGGGTTCTCCGAGTTCTTCCGTCGCCTCTTCGGTTTTGCCCCAGGAGAAGAGGAAGGCTTATGGGGCTTTGGGGAACCTTTTGTTCAGGCCGAGCCCCGTACCCGGCACACCCGTCGCCGTCGGCCGGCTTTCGAGCATCCCATTACCATCAGTCTTCACGAGGCCTACCACGGCACGACGCGTCACATTGAAATCAACGGCCGTCGCCTGGAGGTCAAGATTCCCCCCGGTGCCCGCACCGGCACCCGCGTGCGCCTGCGCCGGGTCATCCCCCTGGAAGACGGCTCCCTGGCCGATTTGTACCTGGTGGTCAACGTGGCCCCGGACCCCCGCTTCGAACGGGAAGGGGACGACCTGTACACCGAGGTTCCCGTAGACCTCTTCACCGCCGTTCTGGGGGGCGAGGTCAGGGTCCCGACCCTGAAAGGCGATGTGTATCTCCGTATCCCTCCGGGGACCCAATGTGGACAGACTTTCCGTCTGCGGGGTCGGGGCATGCCTCGCCTCAAGCAACCTAATCAGTACGGTGACCTTTACGTGCGCATCAAGGTGCTCATTCCCAAGGACCTTACCTCTGAGGAGCGGAAGCTGTTCCAACAACTGGCTTCCCTTCGTCAGCAATCCGTTCGTACCTGAATCTCCAAAGGGAGGTGGACCATGCGTAGAGCTTTTCCCAGTGGGTTGGGTTTCGTGTTGTTACTGTCCGCGTTGAGCCTGGCCTGCCTTTCACCGCTGACCCTTATCAGGGAGTGGGGGTCCCAGCGGGCTTGGCAGGCTACGTTGGAGGGCATGGCTTCCCAAGAGCAGGAAACTCTTTCCTCTTCGGCAGCGCCGGAAGTGACGGTGAAGGCGTCCTCTGGCCTGCAAGCCGCGGCGCCGGACTTAGAGGGCCTGTTGGTTGACCTGTATCAGAGGGTGAGCCCTGGGGTGGTAGCCATTCGGGTGTACGGCGGTCAGGCACCATCCACGGAGGTACCCTTGGGTTTTGAACTGCCCACGGGCCAGGGTTCGGGGTTCGTCTATGATAAAGAGGGCCACATCGTGACCAACTATCACGTGGTTGCCGATGGCGAGAAGTTCGAAGTGGTGTTCGCCAACGGCGACAAAGCCTGGGCGGAAATCGTGGGGTTGGACCGGGGCTCGGACCTGGCCGTGCTTCGGGTTCAGGATGTCCCCTCGGACCAATTGGTACCTCTGCCCGTGGGCGATTCGGACCAGGTGCAACCCGGTCAAATCGTGGTTGCCCTGGGGAACCCCTTTGGGTTGCGGGGCACAATGACTCTGGGAATTGTCTCCGCCCGAGGACGCACCCTCCCTTCGGAGCAGGAGGCTCAGCAAGGGGGTGTCTTTAGTATGGGCGACCTGATTCAGACCGACGCGGCCATCAATCCGGGGAACTCAGGAGGGCCCTTGCTCAACTTGCAAGGAGAGGTCATCGGTGTCAATCGGGCCATTCGGACCGAGGGCCTGGTGCGGGCCAATGTGGGCGTGGGGTTCGCCATCGCCAGTAACTGGGTGCGCATGGTGGTGCCTGAACTCATCCGTACCGGAGAATTCGTCTACCCCTACCTGGGCATTCAGGCCCAGGATGACCTGCCTTTAGCGGTCATCGAGAAGTTGAACCTGCCTGTGGATTACGGCGTCTACGTGGTGGAAGTGGTCCCCGGTAGCCCCGCCGACCGGGCCGGCCTCCGGGGCGCGGAAGCCACGGAATCCCCCCATGTGATTCCTCCGGGGGGCGACCTCATCGTGGCCATCAACGACTATCCCGTGTACACCTTTGACGACCTCATCTCCTACCTGGTGACCAAGGTGCGTCCCGGGGATACGGTGACCCTGACCATCTATCGGGACGGCAAGAAGATGGACGTGGAGGTCACCGTGGGCTCCCGGTAAACGGCCCTTTGGGCGTCGGGGGTGGCGGGGTTTCCCCCACCCCCGACGTGGTTTCAGGGCGGTGTGAGGGAGGCGGATGGACCCCATCACCGCGATGCGGGACTTCCGTCGGGCCCGTCGCCGAGCGGCCCTGGAGCGCCTCTGGGCCAAGATTCAGCGACGGCCGGCGGACCTGCTCCCCTTCGAACCCGTACAGCGCTATCTCCGGGGCTATCCCCTGGTGTTCCAGGGGTTGCAGGAAATCCCCCTGGATGCCATCGTGGGCAGCGTGGGACGTTATCGGGACTTCACCCGCCATTTCTTCCCCTTGCAGTCCGACGACGAAGCCCGATGGACAAAAGTTTTGCGCCTGCAACACGAGCACGGCCTACCGCCCATCGAGGTCTACAAAATCGGCGACGTGTACTTCGTGAAGGACGGGCACCATCGGGTCTCGGTGGCCCGGAGCATGGGCG
>WFUL01000087.1 GCA_015484985.1 Anaerolineales bacterium
TGCTTTATCCCAACTACAACCTATGGATACGCTCCTACGATGCCATTGGCCTGTACGCCGTGGCCCAGGGACAGGGTGTGGACGTGTTCCCCCGTCTTATCTCCATGTACCAACAAAGCAACCTGGAAGCCATCTCCACCCTTTTCGGCGGTCTTCCGCTGGAACAGGCGTTATTGTTCATTGCCACCTCCTTCCTTCGGGAGCCCGGTTACGGCCCTCAATGGGAGATCCGGGGTCGAGGCCTTCCGGAGGATCGAGCAAACCGGTCTCGCATTGAAGTGATAAGCGGCCGTATACGAGGGGCTCGCTTAGGCCAGGCCGTACCTTTCAGCACGATTCCCATCGAGATTGAGGTGAATTCCCCTCAGGAAGGCGAGGACATTCTGGTGTTAGAAGCCACAGGGCCCGCACTCACCATTGGCGCGGTGCAATTTCCGAGCCTGTCTTTCCAAACCTTCCGGGCCGGGGACCAAATGAAGTTCTGCGTGAGCCGGGACAGCCGGGAATGCCTCTGTCCGGATGGTTCACCTCCCGCGGGCATGTCCGAGCCCCCACCTCGGTTGAACGATAGCCGGGGCATCGCGGCCATGGGCAGCCTGCAGGGAGGAGGCGGCACGGCCATCTTGCAGGGTTACTTCACCTCCATCGAAGACCTCTGCCTCGTGGGCACCTGGGTCGCGGATGCCCGAGCATTGCTGGCCGCGAACATGGCTCCCTATGGCACTGCACCCCAGAACTGCGACGGTCAGATGGTGCTGACCTTCAAGCAAGACGGCACTTTTACCTACACCGCCGACGTAACTTGCACAGGGAATCTGTCGACCGGCTCCCTCCAGGTTTCCAGTGAGGGTGTATTCTGCACCGGCAACTACGTGACCGAGGAAGGTCACTTCACCATCCTGAGCAGCCAATGCCAGGGGAACCTGGTCATTGAAGGGGTACCGGGCATGGGCCCCATACGCCTCCCCTTCCCTGTCGAAAACCTGTACCCCCTCTCCCAAAGGGTACCCTATACCATCAAAGCGCCGGGCATCCTGACCTACACCTTCGTTGTCCCTGAGGATGTCTCCATCACACAGACCTGGAAACGGCAGCCCGTTCCGAGAGAAAGCGTTCCTTGAACGCGAGCCAAGCGTCGCGCATGCATATTGCAGCCATCCTCGAACTTCTTCGTTACATACGCATATTTCACCGGTCCCAAGGGGGAATCACCTTAATGGTGCAGCGGCTCGCCGCCGCTTGTTTTATCTCTTCCTCCTGCGGTTCCGTACCTGGTCAGACCTACTCCAACAACGCGGAAATGCGTCTTTGAAACAGCCTCTGTTCGAACATGAGCCCTCTGCCTTACGGTCAGGAAGCAATACCGTCCCTTGAGCCAAAATGGGATGCGACAGCCGAAAATTCCCCCTTTGCATTTGCCTGTTTGACCTTATAATCCTGGCTGTTGAAACGGACACCCGGAGGGAGACGGAGCGTGGGGATGAACTGGCACGAACTGGAGCAGCGCTACGGCAGCGGGGTCTACGCCCAGCGGGACATCCCCTTGATACGAGGGGAAGGGGTGCGGGTGTGGGACGCCCATGGCCGGGAGTACATCGACTGCGTGGGCGGTCACGGTGTCGCGGTGCTGGGGCACAATCACCCGGCCGTGGTGGAGGCCGTGCACCGGCAGATGCAACGCCTCACCATCTGCCCGCCATCCTTCCCTAACGATGTCCGGGCCCGCTGTATGGAGCGTCTGGGCACCCTGGTCCCTGGCCTGAGCCGGGTGTTCCTGTGCAACTCGGGCACCGAGGCCGTGGAAGGGGCCATCAAGTTCGCTCGCTACAGCACCGGCCGGCCCAAAATCGTGGCCGCCAAGCGGGGATTCCACGGCCGCACCCTGGGTGCGCTTTCCGCCACCTGGAACCGGAAGTACCGGGAGCCCTTCGAGCCCCTGGTGCCCGAATTCGTCCACGGCACCTTCAACAAACTGGAAACTTTCGAGGCCCTGGTGGATGACCGCACCGCGGCCGTCATCGTGGAAGTCGTCCAGGGGGAAGGCGGCGTGCATCCCGCGACCACGGCCTTCCTGCAAGGGCTTCAGGCCCTAGTACGGGAACGGGGCGCGCTGCTCATCATCGACGAGGTCCAGACGGGCATGGGCCGCACCGGTCGGCTCTTCGCCTTCCAGCACCACGGCATCGAGCCCGACATCGTGGCCCTGGCCAAGGGCATCGCGGGGGGCTTTCCCATGGGTGCGGTGCTATTGGGAGAGCGGGTGAAGCCCGGCGTGCCGGGCATCCACGGCTCCACCTTTGGCGGCAATCCCGTGGCCGCGGCCGCATGCCTGGCCACCCTGGAAGTCCTGGAACGGGAGTCCCTTCCCCAACGCGCCGCCCGCCTGGGCGCCTGGTTCCTGGAACGCCTGCGGGCCATCCGGCACCCCCTCATCCGGGATGTGCGCGGCCTGGGCCTCATGGTGGGCGTGGAACTCCGCACCAAAGTGGCCCCCTTCCTCCAGGCCCTGGCACAGGAAGGCGTGCTTGCCCTGCCCGCCGGACTCACCGTCATTCGCTTCCTGCCGCCCCTGACCATCACGCAGGAAGACCTGGAAGCCGTCGCCCAGGCTCTGGAACGAGCCCTGGCGCAAGTCTCTGGGCAAGTGAGTCCGTAAACTTTGAGACAGGAGGCGCGTATGCCACACACGACCATCGCGATTGCGACCCAAGACGGGAAAACCGTCGCCCCACACTTTGGACGCGCGTCCAAGTACGTTGTTCTTACCTTGGAAGACGACCGGATGGTGAAGCGAGAGGAGCGCGCGAAACCCATCTGTCGACATCACCATCAACGCCCCATCGACTTCGCCCAGCACGTGGCCATGCTCACGGAACCCATCCGGGACTGCAGGGTCCTGATTGTGGGCGGCATCGGCCTTCCGGCCTATAAGCAATTGCGGGCCCTGGGATACGAACTCTATCTGACCGACGGCACCATTAACGAGGCCCTCCAGGCCTACTTGGAAGGCCGTTTGACCGTGGACCCCTCTCGGGTCCACCTCCCTCATCATGACCATCCCTCAAGTTCCACGACCGTCGACCGATGAGAGTCCACCTCAGGAGGATGGCCTATGGACGTGTTCGTCTCCCTCAACGGTATGTATTCACGGGGTGAAGCCCTCATTCAGGCCACGCGGGACTTCGACCGCAACCGCATCACCCAGGAAGAACTGGAACGGGCCTACGAGACCGACTATCGGGCTCTACAGACCCTGCAAGAAGGCGCCGCCCTGGTCAGCGACGGTTTGCTCAACTGGCAGGACCTGGTGCGACCCTTCGCAGAACTGACGGGCGCCCAACCCGGTCCTCTGACCCGCTACTTCGAAACCAACACCTTCTACCGCCGCCTGGAGTTCCCCCAATCCCTCATCTGGGGGAAAATCGCCCCCTGGGCGGAGCGGTACTTCCGCTTTGGCACCATGGCCTTTTTACCCTCCCCCTACACCTTCACCCGCATGGCCGAAGGCCTGAGCCTGGAAGGCGCGGCCGCGCTTTTACGGGAAGTGGTGGGCCACCTGCTCACCCGCGGCTACCATACCTTCTCCTTCCAGGAGCCTTTCGCCGTCTATGAGGGAAACGAGCAGGCCCTGCGGGCCATGGCCTCGGCCTTTACCGCCCTGCGGGACGCCGCGCCCCAGGCTCGCTTCATCCTGACCTTCTACTTCGGCGATGCCGCGCCCCTGCTCCCTGCAGCCTGGGACCTGCCCGTGGACGCCGTGGGGGTGGACCTCACCTTCACCGATGTGGCCCAGTTGGACGTTCCCCAGGGGCGCGGACTGATGCTGGGTATCGTGGACACCACCAACTCCCTGCTGGAGACCCCGGAAGTCGTCCGGGAAGCCCTGGCCATCGTGCGCAGCAAGAACCCCGCCTTCCTCATCCTGTCGGGAAGCGCGGATTTCTTCTTCCTCCCACGGGACGTGGCCGACGCGAAGTACCGGTTCCTAAGGGAGATAGCGAATCGCTGACCGCTGACGGCCGACCGCTAACCGCCAACTCCTAACCTCGGAGGTGTTCCATGCGCAAACCCCTGCTGACCCATGAAATCGGCTCCCTGGCCAAACCCAACTGGCGGGTGAAGGCCCTGCGGAACCTTCCTCTCACGGACCAAGACCTGGAAGAAGCCCGTGCCTGGGCCCGTCGCCTGGACCTGGAACAGGACGCGGAGGAGCTCTTCGCCCTGCTGGAGAAGCGGGAAGGGTTCACCCGGGAAGAAAAGCGCACCCTGGTGGCCTGGGCCTCCCGCTTTGCCGTACGCCTGCTGGAGAAGGCCGGCCTGGACGTGGTCTACGACGGCGAACAGCACCGAGTGGAGATGTACGAATACCCCATTCGCCGCATTCAGGGGTTCGAATTCCGGGGACACGTGCGCAGTTTCGACAACAAGTACTATCGCAAGGCCGCGGTGGTGGAGAAGCCTTCGGTAACGCAACCCTATCACCTGGAGGAATACCAGACCATCGCCCGGTACGCCACCCGCCCGGTGAAAATCCCCATCACCGGCGCTTACACCCTGGTGGACTGGTCCTTCGACGAGTACTACCTGCAGCGGACGCCCATCGGCACCGCGGAGGGGCTGCGCCTGCGCAAGGAGGCCCGCCGCACCTTCCTGCGGGACGTGGCCCGCGAGGTCATCTATCCCAACCTGAAGGCCCTGGTGGAGGCGGGCGCGGACTTCCTGCAAATCGACGAACCTGCGGCCACCACGCACCCGGATGAAGTCCCCGACTTCGTCCAGGCCACCATCGATAGCGTGGGCGACCTGAAAGGCCGGGTCACCTTCGGCATGCACATTTGCTTCTCGGACTACTCCCTGCTTATGCCCCACTTGCGGGAACTGGAAGGTGTCATCCACGAGATGCACTTCGAATACGCCAACCGGGACAGCCGGGAGCCAGGCGTTTCTCCGGAAGTGCGCGTCGGCTACACGAAGACCCTCAACCTGCTCAAGGATACCCGGTTCATCGTGGGTCTGGGCGTGCTGGATGTGCACACCAACTTCATCGAGCCTGTGGAACTCATCCGGGACCGTATCCTCTATGCTCTGGACGTCATCCAGGACCCCGAACGCATCTATGTGGCCCCCGACTGCGGCCTTCGCACCCGCACCTGGGACGTAGCCTTTGCCAAACTGCGCAACATGGTGGAGGCCGTGGAACAGGTGAAGGCCAAACAGGGCCTTTAGCACGCGTTTTCAAATTCTCATCATCGACGCTTCGGACCTTGCTTAGCTTGTTTGGCTGTCTTGGCGGATAAAAGATGCGCTCGCATAGGCCTTCGCGACTCCAGGACCACAAGGAAGAAAAGGGATAAAACAAGCAGCGGCGCGAAGCCGCTGCTTGTTTTATCCCTTTTCTTCAGGGCCAAAATCCGCCGCCGACGGTCGGCCGACGGCCGTCAGCCTTTTTCTGCGGTCCGGGACCTTAGGTAGACTTGTGCGCAAACCCTGGGTGGTTTCCAAGCCAAGGCATCACCACCTTGTCCCAACTCATAGCCTGACTTCAGAGAACAAACCAAGACCACGACTAATGACCGGAGGCGGACGGTCTCGCGCGCCCCAATTTCTCCCGTACACTTCGGATTTTGTCTTCCATGGTCTGCTCTCGGTCCACCCGGGTGCTCAGACGCACGTTGGTGGAAATCCGGGGCGCGCCGGCTTCGTGGAGCACTTCGTGGCAGCGCTTGAGCGCGGCCATAACCACGTCCCACTCCCCCTCCACGTTGGTTCCATTGGCATGGAGCACGGGCTCCAGACCGAATTCCCGAAACACCCTCTCGCACATGGCCACGTAGCGGGACAGGGAAACCCCCACCCCGATGGGGACCACAGCAATGTCGGCAATGACCTTCATGGCGCCACCTCCTTGGAATAGGGGGCAACCCCCGTGCTGTCCGTTCTCATGGTACAAACCCGGGGTTCTTGAGGAAACACGAAAAGCACGCAGCCCTTCGGCTGCGTGCTTTTTCGATGCCGGATGCCCATGGGCTCCCCGCCCGCTTACATCAACAACCGCCACACCCCAGCCACCAGCACGGTGACCACGAAGCCGATGCCCAGGGGCAACAACGCGCCCACCGCGGCCCACTTCTTGCTCCCCGTCTCCTTCCAGATGGTCAGGATGGTCGTCGAACAAGGGTTGTGCATCACCGTGAAGAGCATCAAGTTCACGGCAGTAAGCAGGGTCCAGCCCGCCTGGTCCACGAACAGGGCTTTGAGGGCCTGGATGCTGTCCAGTTCCATGAGCGCACCCGCACCGCTGTAAATCATAATCATCGAGGGCACCACGATTTCGTTAGCCGGGATGGCGATGATATAGGCCAGCAGGATGACGCCGTCCAACCCCATAAGCCGTCCCAGAGGGTCCAGGAAGCCGGCAATGTACTGGGCCAGGGAGAAGTCTCCCACGTAAATGTTCCCCAACAACCAAATGACCCCGCCCGCGGGTGCGGCCATGATGACGGCCCGATGAAGCACCATCAACGTCCGGTCAATGAAAGAGGTGTACAGAATGCGCTTGACGTCCGGACGACGATAGGGCGGAAGTTCCAGAGTGAAGGCGCTGGCTTCCCCCTTCAACAACGTGCGGGACAACAACCAGGAGGTAACGAAGGTAAAGACAATCCCCACCAACACCGCGAACATGATGGAGCCCGCGGCGATGAACGCGGCCACGCCCGCGGGAAAGGCCGAGGCCACGAACACCGTCCCCAACATGATGAGGGTGGGCCAACGGCCGTTGCAAGGGACGAAATTGTTCGTCAGGATGGCGATGAGCCGTTCCCGGGGGGATTCGATGATGCGGGTGGACACCACGCCCGCGGCGTTGCATCCGAAGCCCATGGCCATGGTCAGGGCCTGCTTGCCATGCGCGCCTACCCGCTTGAAGAGCCAGTCCAGGTTGAAGGCCACCCGGGGTAGGTACCCCAGGTCTTCCAGAATGGTGAACAGAGGGAAGAAGATGGCCATGGGGGGCAGCATCACGCTCACCACCCAGGCCAGCCCCCGGTACACGCCGTTCCAGAGGAAGCCTGTCAACCACCAGGGCAGACCCAGGGCCTGGAACAGGGCCACACCCCCTTCCTCGATGGCGAACAGCACCCGGGCCAGCAGTTCGGAAGGGTAATTGGCGCCCACGATGGTTATCCAGAAGACCAGGGTGAGGCCCGCCAGCATGATGGGCAGCCCCCACACCGGATGGGTCACGATGCGGTCGATGCGCTCCTCCCACGTCTGCGCTCGAGAGCCTTCGGCCCGGACGACGCGCTGGGCAATGCGGGCCGCTTCGTTGTAAATGCTCTGCACCAACCGGTCCCGGAAGGCCTCGGCCAGCCCTTCCCGCAGTTCCCGGGCCCGGCGCAGAAGCGCCTCCCCCGGAGGGAAGGCGTCCCGGCGAGGCCCTTCTTCGGCGGCTGGCCTCTCCGCGCCCGGAGGCGGGGCCTCCTGAAGGGCCATGAGGACCTGGGGGCCCATGACCGGCTCCCGGGCCAGGTCTTGCGCGCCGCGGATGTGCTCACCCAAGGAACCGGTGCGCACGGCTTCCTCAATGGTCGGGTCGCCGTCCAGCAGCCGGAGGGCAATCCACTCCGCCACCGGGACCACTTCGGGGAACGTCTCCCGAATCAAGGGGACCAGGGCGTCCACCGCGGCCTGGACTTCCGGGTCCAGGGCCATGCGATAGGGCTGGGGCTTCAGCCGGCCCGCGGCCACGTCCTCCACCGCCTGCATCAGGTAACCAATGCCCTCCCCCGTCCGGGCCACGATGGGCACCACCGGGACCCCCAGCGCCCGCGCCAGCTGGCGGTGGTCTACATGAATCCCCTTGCGTTTCGCCTCGTCCATCAGATTCAGGGCCACCACCACACGGGGCGTCACCTGCAGGATTTGCAACACCAGGTTGAGGTTCCGTTCCAGGGCCGTCGCATCCACCACCACGATGACCACATCCGGGTTGGCGAACAGCAGGAAATCCCGGGCGACCTCCTCTTCCACCGAAGCCGTAAGCAGGGAGTAGGTGCCGGGCAGGTCCACCACCCGGTAGACCTTGCCATTGAATTTAAAGCGTCCCTCGGCCCGGGTGACCGTTTTCCCA
>WFUL01000088.1 GCA_015484985.1 Anaerolineales bacterium
CGGACCTATTGTACCTGAAGGGAAGGCGTCCCGCAGTCCGCAGTCAGCCGAGGGCCATCAAGGCAGGAAAGCGTCCGGTGCGTCCCTTCTCGGCCCGGTGGGAGAACCAGCGGTCAGTATCGCAAGCGGTGCACAGGCCAGAAGTGCGTACTGTCCCCACACCGACCTGGCGCAATTGCCAAGCATTGGCCTCCCACAGGTCCAAGGTAAAGCGGTCACCCCGGGAACGGAACCAGGTTTCTGCCTCTTCCCCGAACGCCGCGAGCATCGCCTGATGCACCTCAGGACCCACCTCATAATGGTCAGGGCCGATGGTAGGTCCCAACACGGCCACCATATCCGTGGGCCGGGCATCGTAGGCCTGAACCAGGGCCTCCACCAGGGCCATGGCCACCCCCTGGGCCGTGCTGCGCCAACCCGCATGGGCCATCCCCAGGACCCGCCGGTGAGGTTCGTACACCAAAATCGGCAGACAGTCGGCAAAGCGCATGAGCAGGGTGACCTGGGGGCTATGGGTGATGATGGCATCGGCCTGCAAAGGGGGCATGCGGCGACCGCGGGGGAGAGGGGCCTGGACTACCCGCGCACCATGGACCAACCAGGTGTCGTACCGGGACTGGAAGGGGCGCCCCAGGGCCTGAAAAGCCCGTAACAGGTTCTCCCGTACCCGTCGGGGATCATCGCCCACGGTGATGCTGGTGTTGAGCGTGTTCCAAGGGGCCGGACTTACACCCCCCTGCCGGGTAAAGACCCCGTGAAGCACCCCCAGTTCGTCCAGGACCTCGTCGTACCACCAGGACAGGCCGTTACGCGTGTGAAAAGGCATAGAAGTCTCCTTAGCGGAAAGGCCCTGGAAACCAAAAGCGGTCGGGTATCCACCTTCATCCATCGCCCGGTGTGGCCGGAGATTGCGGGCCACCCGCGGCCGCCACCCGGGCCTGCTGACGGGCCTCCAAGAGGCGCTGCTTCCGCAAAAGCAAGGCCCGGGTCTCCTCCATACTCTCCTGCATCATGGGTACCATGAACCACGCCGTGGTCAGACCAAAGATGAAGCCCGTCAGGGTCCGAAGCAAGGGCGTGCTCTCCCGATAGGAAAGAAAGGAACCGGGCATCTGGCTCAATAACTGGCTGAAGCCGTCCAGCCCAATGGGGACCCAACCGATGAGAATCCACAGATACCAGGGAAGGGCCGGTAGACGTCGCCCTTTGAAACGATACACCAGGGTGAAGACTAAGGTGAAGAGCCAGAACGCGCCCCAAAGGGCCACGTCCCGTTGGCAAATGGCCACTTTGTATCCTATCTGTTCGTTGCCAATGAACGCGCGGGCCGTCCACAAATCCTCTTCATCGTAGCCTGTTACCTGGCCGTAGGTCTTCAAACCGGAAACTCCTGCCGCAGCGCGCGGATACACCGGTTGCTCGCCGAAAAGGAACCAGGACCGAAAGGCCAGTTGGTGGCAGGTCACGCTGTACACGGAGTAAATCCAGCGGGCGGGCCGGGTCCAACCCATTTTCATGAACACCGGGGCCAGCCAGGGCAGAGACACGTACAGGGTGAGGAATCCCAAAAAGACCCAGAGGAAATGGCGGGAGAGCCAGAGGGAGAAGCGGTCCACCGCGCTAAAGGAAGCGGGCCGGGGAGTCTTACCCACACTCTCGCGGAAGGCTTTACTATCCCGGGCCGCAGCCAGGGTGACCTCCAGGGTCTTCTTACTAAAGGGCGCTTGCAGGGTATAAGGGCCGATTTCCAACAAAGGGGTTCGGCCGCCGTATTGCTTCAACAAGGCCGAATCCTGGGTGATATCAATGGGGATGAGACGATGCGGATATTGGGCCCGGAGCTCGCGCAGCCAGGCTTGAAGGGTGTTCCATTGGGCATCCTCTGGATGAAAGAACGCGAGCACATCCATGTTCTCAACCTCCCTGGAGAGCACTCCCGGCCCACCTTAGCGGTCTAAGGGACCAGGTTCTCAAGATACTTCGTGAGTAAGGAAGCATCCAGAGCCCCAAGATGCACGTCCTGAATTTTGCCCTGGGAATTCACGAAGAAAGTGGTAGGAAGGGCCTGGACCCCGTATAGGCGGCTGACCTCCCCTTGCGGATCCAGAAGAATCACCATGGCCTCAAAGCCGCCCATGTCCTCCACAAAGGCCCGAACCGTATCTTCAGGCTCGGCGTAGTTAACGGCCAAGAAAAGCACCTGGCCTTGCAAGTCCCGCGCGGCTGCTTCCAAAAGGGGCATTTCCGCCTTGCAAGGAGGACACCATGTCGCCCAGAAGTTCACCACAACGCCCTGGCCTTGAAGGTCCTGGAGACGATAGGTTTTGCCTGAAAGAGAAACCAGCGTGAAATCCGGGGCGGGCTTTCCTCGGGAAGACAAGGTCTGCAAGCCTGCTTCCCCATACTTTTGCCGAATACGAGCCCGTTCGCTCAGCATTCGGGTCACGGCCAACCCCAAACCGGTCATGAGCAGGGCCAAACCCAAAGCCATCAGCAGGGGAATTTGTGGGGAGGTTGAAGAACGACGTTGCGCTACCATAGCACCCTCCAGAGATCACTCCAAGTGGTAACCGAAGCCAGCCGGGCCAGACGACCGGTGACCAGGAGCACGCCCATGAAGAGGATGATGGCACCCATCACCCGCTCGGCCCAGTGGCTCACCTTCCGGTAACGCTGGAGCAGCGTCACCACCCATTCCATGCTCCAGGCCGCGGCCAGGAAAGGCAC
>WFUL01000089.1 GCA_015484985.1 Anaerolineales bacterium
GGGGAACCAGTAGTACACCGCGGCGATGTAGGGGTAGAAGAACCCACCGAACATGGTGGCGTGGAAGTGGCCCACGATCCAGTACGTGTCGTGCAGGAACAGGTCCGTGGTCACCGTGCCGTTGGGCGGACCGCTGAGGCCGCCGATCAAGAAGATGGAAAGCGCGCCCAATACAAAGAGCATGGGCGTGGGGAAAGTCAGCTTCCCTCCCCACAAGGTACCCAACCAGTTGAAAAATTTGATCCCTGTGGGTACGGCCACCAGCAAGGTGGTCCACATCATGGTGACCCGCATGATGTCGCTCATCCCCGATGTGAACATGTGATGGCCCCAGACCAAGAAGCCCACCAAGGCAATGGCCATAGACGCCATGGCCACCCACTTGTAACCAAAAAGGGGCTTCCGGGAGAACACGGGCAAAAGCTCACTGATAATGCCCAAACCGGGAAGCACGAAGACGTACACCGCGGGGTGAGAATAGAACCAGAAGAGGTGCTGGAAGAGCAGAGGATTGCCTGGAGGAGCACCGATGGCCTTGGCGTGTTCGGTAAGGATGGGAGCGAAGAAATGCAAATCGAACGTCCGTTCCAGCACCACCAGCAGGAAAGACAAACCGATGAGCTGGGTCGCCGTAAGGGCGATGATGGAGGTGGCCAGCATGGACCATACGAAAATGGGCATACGGAAGAGGGTCATGCCCTTGGCCCGCATGCCCAGCGCGGTGGCAATAATGTTCACCGCGCCCAGGATAGAGGAAAAGCCTACGAAGAACACTCCCAAGTAAAAGAGGTCTACCCCAGCCAGGGAGAAAACCCCCAGGGGGGGGTACCCTGTCCATCCCGTATCCCAACCAAAGAAGAGGGCTAACACCACCAAGACCACACCCGGAATGTTGATCCAGTAGGCAAAAGCGTTGAGGCGAGGGAAGGCCATGTCCCGCGCCCCCACCATCAGGGGGATGAGGTAGTTGGCCATACCCCCGACCCCCAGCAGGATAGCGGCGATCATCACGATGCCGTGCCACCCGATAAGGGTGTTGAAGCGGTTGGGGTCCAAGAAATCGATGCCGGGCTTGGTCAACTCGATGCGGAAGATGACGGCCACCAGGCCCGCCAGGCCGATGAGGATGATGCTGGTGGCGCCGTACTGGATGCCGATGACCTTATGGTTGTAGTCCACACTCAGGTAGCGCCACCATTTGGGTTTGTCCTCGGGTGGGCCGTGACGCATGGGGGCAGGTTGTCCCAAGGCTTCCTTCAACCAATCGGTGACCATGCCCGAAGCCAGCATGAACCCCAAAACGCTGATGATGGCCCCGGACACCAGTGCAGGCTGTTGAGACGCCGGCCAGGAAGTATCAAGCCCCAACAGGGCTCGTCCCGCCAGGAC
Source organism: Anaerolineales bacterium (assembly GCA_015484985.1). Classification (GTDB taxonomy): domain Bacteria; phylum Chloroflexota; class Anaerolineae; order Anaerolineales; family DRMV01; genus S139-71. The sequence continues at coordinate 1,390 of WFUL01000089.1, forward strand.
CAGCCCAATACCGACCAAGAAGCCCACAGCCTGGCCCAGAAGGCCGCGCACCAAGCTGGTGCTGAGAACATGCTTCATAAGTCACCTCCCGTCCTTACTTCTCCAGGGTTTTGAGGAACGCGATTATGGCGTCAATCTCCTCGTCAGATAAACGGTCCTCTCCGAAGGGGGGCATGATGGGCTGGAACCCTTCCACCACCTTAGCTCGAGGATCGCGAATGGATTCCTGGATGTAGGCCTCGTCCACCGTGGCCGTGGTGCCGTCGGTAAAGGTGACCTCCCGGCCGAAAAGCCCCAGGAAGGTAGGCCCCACCTTCTTGGAACCATCCAGGGAATGACACGAGGCACAGTATTGACTCACCAACTTTTGCCCCAGTTGGACCGGGTCCGTAGGCGGCGCTTGCTCCGCGAGCCAGGCTTCGAATTCTTCCGGAGACACCACCCGAACCTGGGCCCGCATGGTGGCATGGCCGACGCCACAGAGTTCCGCGCAGCGCAGCTTGAAGGTACCCTCTTCAGTAGGCGTGATGTAAATGTACGTCGTCAAGCCGGGCACGGTGTCCTCTTTGATGCGCCACTCGGGAACCCAGAAACTGTGAATGACGTCTACGGAGCGCATCTCGAACTTGATGCGTTTACCTGTAGGCACCACCAACTCAGTGCTCTTGATGCCATAATCGGGATACTCGAAAATCCAGGTGAATTGCTGACCGGTGACCTTGATGAGCAAATCGTGGTCCGGACGACGAATCCAAAAGAAATCCCGCGTGGTCACCGCGCTCAACCCCAGCACGATGATCAGGGGAACCAAGGTCCAGGAGAACTCCAGCACCGAATGCCCGTGGATGTACATCCCTTCCCCTTCTTCCCCCGGACGACGCCGGAACGCGAACACCGCGTAGACCGCAAACCCCACCACCAACGAGAAAATGGCGGCAATGAGGAAGAACTGGAAACGCAACAGCCGGTCCACACGTACACCTTCGGCACTGGCCAGGCGGGGTACGAAGACGTCGAATCCGGTGTACACCAGATACCCCAAACCCGTGGCCAGGATGAGAATCAGCACGATGGCTCGGAACAGATGTTGCTTCATTCGGCCCAACCTCCCTTCTTGGCTGGAATGGCCTGGTGATACAAACACAAAATCAGGACAGGGGTTACGTTGAAAGTGCCCTCATTGTAACACATCTTACGGATTTGGAAGGTTTGCGTGTCCCCAAAGGGTGAATATCAGGCGAGGGAGCGTAATGTATTCAGGATCAGGAAGAGATTGCTTGAAAACAAAAAACAACGCTCACCGCACGGCGACGTAAACCATGTTCCCCACCTGCCGCACCAGTCCCTTGAGTTCCATCAGGATGAGGAGGGCGCTGACCTGCGCACTGGGCAACCCGGTACGGGCGCACAGGTCGTCCACGTGGAGGGGCTCTTGCAGGTTTTCCCACAACAGCCGCTCCATGGGAT